>JACMIM010000404.1 GCA_014381165.1 Roseiflexaceae bacterium | reverse complement strand
TGTCGCGCCGACCGGCCCGACGATCGTGCAGACGCTGCTTGCACCAGTGCTCGACCGCTACGATGTCGTTTTGCTCGATACATTGCCTTCACTGGGCGTGATCGTGCGGAATGCCTTGGTCGCGGCGCAGCTTGTGATCATTCCCATGCAGACGGAGCCGCTCTCAGCCCAATCGGTCAGTTTGATGCTCGATCAGGTGGATTTCATGCGCCGCTCGAAGCTCAATCCTGATCTCGCAGTTGCGGGTATTCTGTTCACCATGGTCGATACGCGCACGAATATCAGCCGCGACGTGATGGAGTACGCGCGCACCACCTTTGGCGACAGCGTGCCAATGTTCAAAACTACGATTCCGCGCTCGACCCGCGTGCCAGAATCGCAGGCGCGCAACGAGACGATTCTCACATACGATCAGCACGGCAAGGTTGCGCAGGCGTATCGGGCACTGGCCGAGGAGGTAGTGCGTGCCACAGCGTAAGAACTTCATGAGCGACAAGCGCAGCGGCGACCGTGAGGCGCAGCGCCAGGCCGTCGGCGCGCTGTTCGATAGCGCGGGCAACCTTGCCACGCCACAGCTAGCAGAACGACGTGTTTCTGCTCAGAACATCCCGCTGGCGCGCATTAGTCCCAATCCATTCCAGGCCCGCCGTGAATTCGCCGGGCTGGAAGAGCTTGCCGATGCTATTCGCGCGCAGGGCTTTATCTCACGCTTACGGGTGCGGCCAGCTCCGGGCGCGCCAGGGTCATTCGAATTGGTCTACGGCGAGCGACGGTTACGCGCGGCCGGTCTTGCTGGACTTGCGGCTGTGCCGTGCGATATCGCCGAACACTCCGACGAGGAGATGATCGAGATTGGCCTGGCCGAGAACATCCAGCGGCGCGATCTCGACCCGCTGGAGGAGGCACAGGCCTTTCGCTCGTTCATCGATCAGCGCGGCTATAGCATTCGTGGGCTGGCCGAACGGATTGGCAAGGCGAAAGGCTATATAGAAAATCGGCTGGCGCTGCTACGTATTCCCGCCGATGTGCAACAACTAGTCGCCCAGCGGCCTGACACGATCGACGCTGCCCAGCAAATTGCCAAGCTCGCCACACTCGAGGAACGGCAACCGTTGATCGCCGCTGTAGCCAGTGGCGCACTTTCTGCGCAGCAGGTGCGCGCCGCAGTGCGCGAGCGAACCGGCGAAGGCCGCGAGGCTGCACTAGCAGGCTCGGGTGATCCGGCTGTCCGGCAGCGACGCGCGGCGAGCGGTGCTACGCTTGATCGCCAAATTGCTAAGGAGGTCGAGCAAATACAGCTAGTGATTACCCGTTGGCAGGAGCTAGCGAGTGAAGATGTGCGTGCTGCCGTGACAATTCGGGCCGCAGAAAGGCAGCTGCTCACCACGCTTTCCACGCTTGTGGATGAGTCCGAACGTACAAGTAGCTAATAAGATTCGGCGGTCGAAATCACATATAAAAGGTGTCCTGATGTCAGGACACCTTTTGTGTGCTTGTCATTATTTCGGTGTTTGGTGCTTTGCGCCAAACACCGAAACAAAAAGCGGGCGAACACGAGGTTCGCCCGTATCGCACTGCTGTGAGCGCTTTGGCGAATCAGTGCGATGCCCTGCTACTGTCCTGACGTCAGGACAGTACTTTCAACTTCTAATCACCCTAATAGACATAATAATTACCCTGCTGTGACGAGAAGCGTGCCAACCCCTGCGCATTCCCATCTTGTTGCGGTCCTGACGTCAGGACAGCACGCGCTTTGCTGGGTTAGTTAATTGACATAAAAATTATTGGCAGTTGCTTAAAATATCTCAATGTTCCTGCGAGGGCTAGAAAAATCAAGC
>JACMIM010000046.1 GCA_014381165.1 Roseiflexaceae bacterium | reverse complement strand
GTTAGATAATCGCTTGCTCAGTTTCGCCATCGAACAGATGTATTTTTTGCATGTTGATCGCCAGCGGAATCTCTTTGTTCAGATAACTCGCCGGCAGGCGTACCTTGAAGGTCGCGATGAAATCGTGCGGCTTGTCCTCCAGCGTCGAGAGATACACCGAGGAGCCGGTGGCCAACGGCTCGACCACATTGACCAGGCCGTTGATTGTGTTCTCGGCGCTCACCGCAAAGGGTGCCTTCTTCGGCACATGCATGTCCTCTGGTCGCACACCCAACGTGACCCGCTTGCCAATGTGCTGCGCCACCCGCGCTTGCAGCTCCGGCGGCAGGCCCAGCGTGAAGGCCGAGCCGACCGCACTGATACGCTCGCCATCGGCCCGCAGTTCTACTTCGAACATGTTGATCGAGGGCGTGCCGATGAAAAATGCGACGAACAGGTTCTGGGGCCGCTCGTACAGCTCGCTGCCACTGCCAACCTGCATGAGCTGGCCGTCCTTCATCACCGCGATCCGATCGCCCATGGCCATGGCCTCGGCCTGATCGTGGGTGACATAGATCGAGGGGCGCTGCTGCTGCTGATGCAGCGTCATGATGTCGTCGCGGGCCTGGTGGCGCAGTTGAGCATCCAGGTTCGAGAGCGGCTCGTCATACAGATACACCGTGGCATCGCGCACCATGGCGCGGGCCAGGGCCACACGCTGGCGCTCGCCGCCAGAAAGCTGGCGTGGCTTGCGTTTCAGCAAGTGGTCGATACGAAACATCGTGGCCGCCCGTGGCACGCGCTCGGCGATCAAGGCGCGCGGCGCGCGGCGCGAGCGCAGGCCATAGGCAATATTCTCGAACACCGTCAGGTGCGGAAACACCGCGTAATCCTGAAAGACCATGGCGATATCGCGGTCGCGTGGGCGAATGGCGCTGACCTCGCGTTCGCCAAAGCGGATCGAGCCTGACGAGACTGGCTCCAGCCCCGCCAGCATGCGCAGTGTGGTGGTCTTGCCGCAGCCCGAGGGGCCGACCAGTACCAGAAACTCGTGTTCGCCAAGCTCGAACGACAGATTATCGACCGCCGCTTTGTCGCCAAAGCGCTTGCTCAAGTTCGTCACCGTGATAGTTGGCATAGCTTTGTTGATTGCAGATTGCGGATTGCTTGATAATCTGCGATTACTTGAGTCCGCGAATCTTGATGCCCTTCATGAGGTACTCGCGACAAATCATAAACATAATAAAAATCGGAACCGTTTGCAGAATGCCAAGCACCATCAGGCCGTTCCAAGAAAGACCAGCCGCCAGCATCTCGCGCATCGATTCCGCCTGCTGCTGAATACGCGCCTGGTCGGTTGTTCCCTCGGTGTTGAACTTCTGCATGATCTCATAGATTGCCACCGCAGCGGTCTGCTTTTCGTTGTCGGCCAGCACCAGCTTAGGCCAGAGAAAGCTTTCCCAGACCCCGCCGAACATGGTCCATGCCGCCACCGCATACACCGGCACGCTCATCGGCAGCACAATCCGCCGAAAGATATTCATCTCCGAGCCGCCATCGACCCGTGCGGCCTGAATGATCGAGTCGGGGATGGTGTCGAAGTAGCCTTTGAACAGCAGAAAGTTATATGCGCCAAACAAGCCCGGAATGATCACTGCCCAGGGCGTGTTATACAGCCGCATGGTCGGAAAGGCTGTCTCGGTGCCAGGTATATTCGGCACCTTTGGCACGGGAAAGGGGAAGTTGAGCACCAGCAGGTAGTTTGCCGTCAGCGTAACCATGCCTGGCAGAAACAGCGTGCCGATGAAGAACAGGAATGCCCAGCGCGCTGCAGGGCCGCGTAGCAGCTTACTTACCGCATAGGCCGCCAGCGAGGTAATTGGCAGCGAGAACAGCATGGTCGCAGCGGCGATAAACAGCGAATTTAGAAAGTAGACGCTGTAGGGATGCTCCAGCATGGCCCGCGCGGCGGCGTTGGTCGAGTTTTTGGTGGTGGCCTCCCAGATCAACTGCCAGGCGGCGAACGTCGGGTTCTGCGGCCAAAAGCTGGGCCGCAAGCCCATGGCCTCCTGGGCCGGTGTGATCGATGTGACCAGCATGTAGTAGAACGGAAACAGATGGAGCAGGATACCAAGCACCAGAAACGTCACCATGGTATACCAGGCAATCCTCAGGCCCGTCTGTTGTCGGCCAACACGGGGGAAAAGCGACATCACTACCTCCCTAATGGCTAAGGGCTAAGGGCTGAGGGCTGAGGCAAGCTGCATGAGTTTCAGCCCTCAGCCCTCAGCCCTTAGCCCTAAGTAGCCCTCTTACACGTCGGGGTCTTCTTTGAAGAAGGTTCTAAACACCACGGTGATCAGCATCACACAGCCAAACAGCAGCACAGCCAGCGCAGTCGCATCGGCAAAGCGCAGGTTGGTGATCAGCGATTCCATGTACATCACCACCGTCGTGCTAGCACCGCCAGGGCCGCCATTGGTCATGAGCTTGGGCCAGCCATACTCTTGCGGCGCACTGATCAGGGCGAACAGCAGCGACAGCGCAATGATCGGGCGCAGGCGTGGCAGCGAGATCGTCCAGATTTTGCGCCAGAAGCTCGCGCCTTCGACCTCGGCTGCCTCGTAGAACGAGCTTGGCACGCTTTGCAGCGAAGCCATGTAAATCAGGCCAGGGCCAAAGAACAGCACGCCGGGGATAATCAGCCAGAACAGCACCTGATTGGCATCGTTCAGAAATGGCTGCGGCGGAAAGCCCAGGCTGGTAGCAATCGACTGAAACAGCCCATATTGTGGGTTATACATGAACCGCCACAGGATCGCGCTGGCGAAGCCGGAAAGCGGTAGAAACCACAGCAGCATCATCCAGCGCATGTGGCGTTGGGGCATCTCCATGAGCAGAATCGCCACAAAAATTGGAATGCCAAAGGTGAGGACTATCGAGAGCGCCGAGTAGATCGCCGTTACTCGAAAGGCCTCGGCCACCAATGGATCATTGACCATCCGCACATAGCTTTGTAGGCCAGTGAACTCAAGGTTCTTCCGTAACCGTGCGTTGGTCAGGCTCAGAATAAAGGCGATGATAACCGGGTACCACCCCCACACAGCCTGAAAAAACAGCGCGGGCAACACAAACATCCAGGCCACAACACGGCTGCGTCGGCCCAGCTGCGGCGCGGCAGCAAGCGGCGCATCCTGCTCGTACTGGCCTTGTGCAATCGTGGCGTCGCTTGCCATGGAATGCCTCCTTCGGCGCGAGGTGATAACGGGGCTAGGGGCTAGGGGCTAGCGAGCCGGAAGCCCTGGTAGGGGCTAGGGGCTGGAGGCTGGGGGCTAGCGAGCCGGAAACCTAATGATGGTGCAAGACTGTTCCGATTCCTCAGCCCCC
>JACMIM010000403.1 GCA_014381165.1 Roseiflexaceae bacterium | reverse complement strand
TGCCAACATATGGTCGATGGTGATGAACTCGAAGCCGCGCGTGCTGCGTCGCTATGCACTGGAAGCATTGCATGACGCGGGCGTGGCGGTTGCCAGCCGCCCGGTTGTGTAGTGTTGGCCACGCAGGAATTACGAGCATTGCGCGAAAGGGCAACCAAACGAATGAGTGTGCAAACGATCGTACAACCCAGCACGGAGCGGAAGAGACAGGCATCCTGGCTGGCCGGGGTGTCCAATCAGCGTCTCGTGCGCGCATCATGAATGAGTTTTTGCTCGTCCTGGCGATTGCGTCGTTCGCGGCATTCCTGACCTACCTGGGGGCGCCGCTGGCGGAGCGGTTCGATGTTCCACAGCGGGTGGTCAGCGCGGCGCTGCAATTCGCCGCAGGCGTGCTTACTGCGATTGTTGCGCTAACCCTGATGCCGCCCGCCGTGCAGGCCGGCCCGCCATTCTGGGTGGTACTGGCCTTCTTTCTGGGCGGCGCTGTGTTTGTTGCGTTTGAATACTACGCCGCGAAACAAGCGGTAGCCGCATCCGAGGCGGCATCACAAGCTACATCGTATGGGTTCTACGTCGGCATTCTGGTAGATTTGGTGATCGACGGTGCCGTGATCGGCGTCGCCTCCACGCTGACGCTCGCTACGGGCCTGCTGCTTGCACTGGGCATCGCGATTAGCACTGCGCCGCTGGCCTTTGTCACAATTGCAACCGCCAAACGGCAGGGGATGCCGCCGGAACGCCGACGGACGCTTTCGCTGCTGTTTGTTGTCTGCATCGTAGGCGGTGCCATCCTGAGCTATGTCGTGCTGCGCAACCAATCGCTTGAACTCAGGCTGATTCTGGTTTCGTTCGCGTCCGGCTTTCTGATTACCACGATCACACAAAGTATGATCCCCGAAGCTAACCGCGAAGGCGAGCCGAGCTTCGCCGGTATCTTTTTTGTGGGCGGGCTATCACTGTATGCGTTGTTGAGCCTGGGTGTGATGTAGGGGAGCCAAGCGGCATGCACCTCGAGCCTGAAACAGATACAGCCCCTGTCGCGGCGCAGGTTGATCTGACTGCATCCGAGCAGCCATACATCAAGCGCCTGCACCGGCAGATCGAACTGCTGTCGGCGATCATACTGGCGCTGGCCACGATCGGAACCGCATGGAGCGCGTATCAATCGGCACGCTGGGGTGGCGAACGAACTGCACATACAACGGCGGCATTTACGGCCACTGTGAGGGCAGCAAAGTTTGCCAACCTGGCCCAGCAACGAATCAGCCTGCATGTGAGCCTGTTCGGCCAATGGTCGGCTGCGGTCAGTACAAGCAACCAACCGCTGGCCGATTTCCTGTTTGATCGTTTCCCGGAACCACTGAAAAGCGCAACCGTCGCATGGCGGGCCACACAGCCGCTGACCAACCCCGCCGCGCCCGCGACGCCATTCGAAATGGCCGAGTATGCGTTGAGCGAAAACGCCCAGGCGGCGACCTGGGAAACAACTGCGCTTGCTGAGGAGACGGCAGCCGAGCGCGCGAATGAGATTTCGGATCGGTACTTGTTGTTCACGATCATTTTTGCCGTGGTGCTGTTCTTTGGCGGAGTCAGCGGCAAGTTTCGTTCGCAGGCGCTCGATGTAGCGGTGCTACTATTTGGCGCATTCGCGCTTTTGGTTGGGCTGGTGATCGTCGGGTCATCGCCGATCAAGTAGAACCTGCTTTGAGTATGCGCTAGGGCTAGCTTGCTGCCATATGCGCCGAGGAAGATTGCAATGCGAGTGTATGTCCTGTATGCGCTGCTGGTGGCAGCTATTCTGATCGCTGCAATTGCGGCGACTCCCGGGCTTTCGGATCGCCTGCGGCGCTGGCTGATCGCCGCCGTGGCGTTGCTGGTGATCGCGCCGGGCCTGCTATTCCTCCTATCCGGCATCAGTTAGGCTGGGGGCATACGACCGAGGAACATCAATTATGATCCAACAACTGCCGAAACCACTAGCGAGCCGGCCTGCATCGTTGCGCGTGTTTCCTGCGCTACTCGGCCCACACACCGCCGATACGTTACATATCGACCTACTCGGCTTTCCGCAGGTGACACGCGCAGGCGTACCAATCATCTTCGCCCGGCGCGCGGCGATGGCGCTGTTGGCCTACCTGGCAGTTTCGGGACGCCCACATAGCCGCGAAACGCTTGCCACGCTGATCAGCGGCGAGGTGGCGGAGCAGCGCGCACGCACGCTGCTCCGCAACGCGCTCGCCGATTTGACCAGCCAGATCGGCAATTCTATTGTAGTGACGCGGCAAAGTGTTCGTCTGAACCTGGAGCGGCCACGTATCCTTGATGTAGCCGTGCTGGAGGAGGCGCTGCGCGTGGCGCACGCAACTGGCAACATCGCGCAGCTCCAGCTAGCCGTCGACCGCTATCAGCACGAACTGCTCGAAGGATTCGCGCTCCGCGATGCGCCGAGCTTCGACGAATGGCTGCTGCTCGAGCGGGAGCGCGTGAACAACCTGCTGATTCAGGCACTTGACCTGCTTTGCACGGTATCGATCGAGCGCGGTGAGTATGTCAGTGGGCTGGTGTATGCACAGCGGCTGTTGGCGCTCGAACCCTGGCGCGACGAGACACGCCGACAGGCGACAATCATGATGGCCCACAGCAGCCAGCATCGCCGCGCCGACCGCTGCGGCCTGGCAGCGCAGGCAGCGCAGCCGGACGGGTTTGTTGGGCGTCGCTGCGAGATCAAACAGTTGGCAACATGGCTCGAAGACCCAGCATGTCGCTTGATTTGTGTCGTCGGAACCGGCGGCTGCGGCAAGACGCGCTTGGCACTACAGGCTGCCGCGCACTACACACCCAGCGATCTGCCTGCAGCGGCCCGCTTCCCCGATGGAGTATTCTATGTCGCGCTCGAGCGGGTTGCCGCAGCGACGGATCGCGAGGCCGAGGCGGCGCGTTGCCTGCTGCGCGCCACCGCCCGCACGCTCGATATCACGCTTGACGAGCAGATCAACCTGGCTGACCAGGTGTGCGACGCCTTGAAGAACCAGGTGGCACTGCTGGTTGTCGACAATATCGAGCACCTGCGTAGCGGGGCCGCTGTCCTCGAACGGCTGCTACGGGCGGCACCAGGGGTGAAGATTCTCGTAACCTCGCGCGTACAGCTTGCCTTGAAGGGCGCGCGGACGCTCACACTTGGGCCGATGGGTCTGCCCGAAAGCGCCGACGATCTGGAGCGCGCCGACGCCAGCGTGCTGTTTCTCCAGCAGGCCCGGCAGGCGCGAACGCTGTTCGAGCCAAACGATACCCAACGCGCGGCGATCGTGCGTATCTGTCGCTTGGTCGAGGGCCTGCCGCTCGGGGTGATGCTGGCCGCGCGGTTGACCGCCACAGGCGAATGCAGCGAGATCGCCGCTCGACTCGCCACTGGAACCGACGTTCTGGCAACGAATGCGCCCAGTCTTCCCGACCGGCATCGGAGTTTGGCGGCAAGTTTCGGCTATTCGTGGGCGCTGCTGAACGCCGACGAGCAACGGGCGCTGCGGCAACTCAGCGTGTTCGAGGGGCCTTTTAGTGTAGATGCGGCAATGGCCGTGGCAGCCGCTCCGGCGGCGCGGCTGCGCAGCCTGCACGATGCGAGCATCCTGGCGACCACCAGCGATGGCCGCCCCTATGTTCCCGGCTTGTTGCGCCCGCAGATCGCCCATATGTGTAGCCAGTCCGGTGAGCAGCAGGAGGCGCGGTTACGCCACGCCAGCTACTACACCGAGATGATTGCGCAGTCGCTGCCACTCCTCACCCGCGAGCGAAACAAACCGTGCGCAATCGCGCGCGAGCTGCCGAATATACAGGCGGCATGGGCGTGGGTGTTAGATTCTGTACGTGGCGAGGCCACATCCGGCGATAGCCCTGCTCTAGCAACAGAACCAGATTTGTGAAAGATTTTTTCTCGGGGCTGCGCTCCCAAATCCGCGCTTTGTGCTACGCACGAGCATCGCGCATCTCGTCGATGGTCATGAACTCAAAGCCGCGCGTCTTGAGTCCCGCTACAATCGTGTCGACCAGCCCGGCAATCGGCGGCCCTGCCAGCGATTCGTGCAGCACGATCAGCGAACCTGCTTCAGTGTAGCGAAACACCTGGTCGATCGTCCGCTCGGCAGGCTGAATCCAGTGCATTGGCACAAGGCTGCCAACAACCATGCGGTAGCCCCACTCGCGCAGCAGCCGTACCAGATGTGGCGTAAAGATGCCATAGGGTGGGCGCACAGTGCAAAACATACGCGCCTCGCCCTGGGTGATCTGAGCAAGCAGATCGCGTGTTCGATCCAACTGTGCGCGTAGCTCCGGCTCGCGCTCCAGCACGAATGCGCGATGGCGCTCGCCATGCAAACCGATCTGGTGGCCAGCAGCGGCGGCAAGTTTGGCTAGGTCGGGGTTGGCAGCCACGCGCTCGCCGACATAGCAGAAGGTCGCCGTGACGCCATGCCGCGCTAACACATCGAGCAGCGGCGGCGTGTCGCGTGGGTCTGGGCCATCGTCGAATGTCAGCGCGATCTTGGGGCGGGTTGGGTCGCCATCCCACAGCACATCGGGGAACTGCCGACGCAGCTGCAGCGGGATGACCGCCTCGCCCCATTGCGCACGCTGCACAACCTGGCCAGCTAGAAGCGTAGTCTTCGTTACTGTTCCTCCGCTAGTGCCTTCCGCAAGGCGCGTTCGACTTCGGGGTCGATCATCGTGTGAATACCTCGGCCTTGCGCACCGACCCACGAGGACGTCGGCTTCATTGCGTGCAGGTCATGAAAACAACGCAGTCGTGGCGGGCGAACACGAGCGGGCGAACACGAGCGGGCGAACACGAGCGGGCGAACACGAGCGGGCGAACACGAGGTTCGCCCCTACACAGCGCATCCATCGCCGTAGGGGCGAACCTCGTGTTCTGCGTAAGGTGAGTGAATACCTTACCTTACGCAAG
>JACMIM010000045.1 GCA_014381165.1 Roseiflexaceae bacterium | reverse complement strand
TTGAGCGTGGCGCGGCCAGCCGTGCTGAAGGTCGATTCCAGCCAAGCAGTGCTTGATTTTGTGGGCAGCGCTGGTGCCGCCGAGCTTTCGCAGGTGGGCGCAGCCTGTCCCGATCATCTTGTTCACACCAAAATGCAGCCGCTGTTCGTTGCCTGGGCACCGGAGCAGGGCGTCGATGCGCTGGTGGCAGGCCTGCCTGGCGAGGTTGCGGCGTATGCCGAGCGCTACCGTGCCTACTTCGCGCAGCATCATGCCGAGGGCGATCTGATCGGCGATCCCTACCCGCGGATTGTGCTGATAGCAGGCCTGGGGATGATTAGTGCTGGAATCGACGCCACTGGCGCGGCGGTGAGCGGCCAGCTGTACCTGCGGGCGATTCGCGTGATGGAAGGCAGCATGGCGCTTGGCTCGTTTACCAGCCTGAGCGCGGCGGAATCGTATAGCATCGAATACTGGCCGCTGGAACTGTACAAGCTTCGGCTCAAGCCCGCGCCACGCGAACTGAGCGGCAACATCGCTGTGATCACTGGTGGGGCCTCGGGCATCGGTCGGGCGACCGCGCGGCGGCTAGCCCAAGACGGCGCGCATATTGCCATCCTCGATATCAACAGTGTGGGCGCACAAATGCTTGCCGACGAGCTGAACACGCAGCACGGCGCTGGCCGGGCGATCGCGATCTCGTGCAATGTTACCTCGGAGGCGGCGGTGGAGCGAGCCTTTGAAGAGGCGATCCTGAGCTTTGGCGGGGCTGACATTGTGGTTTCGAACGCGGGCATTGCGATCAGCGCGCCGATCGATCAGACCAGCCTGGCCGACTATGAGAAAACCTTCGACATTCTGACCAAGGGCTACTTTTTGGTCAGCCGGGCGGCATTTGCGCTGTGGAAGCAGCAGGGCCTGGGCGGCAGCTTGATCTATGTCGCCAGCAAGAATAGTGTTGCGGCGGGCAAAAACGCTGCCGTATATAGTGCTGCCAAAGCTGCCGAGCTGCACATGGCCCGCTGCCTAGCCGACGAAGGCGGCGCGCACAGCATTCGTGTCAACTCGGTGCTGCCCGATGCGGTACTGGCTGGGTCAAGCATCTGGGATGCTGGGTGGCGTCAGGCGCGGGCCGCGAGTTATGGCATTCAACCTGCCGAACTGGACGAATTCTACCGCCAGCGCACCGTGTTGAAGGTGAATGTGCTGCCGGAACATATCGCAGAAGCGATCTCGTTTCTGGCTGGCCCGCGCGCCAGCCGCACCACCGGCGGTGCGCTGACAGTCGATGGCGGCGTGGCGATCGCGTATCTGCGCTAGGGTAAGGGAATCCGGCTCCCTCTCCCGGCGGGAGAGGGCTGGGGTGAGGGGATAAATAGTTCGTATTTACACAGGCGGGTCGCGGTTGCGGAGGTCTGGGGGCCTACGCCCCCAAGATTTATTTTTTTGCCGGTTTTGGATGGCCTGTCCATCCAAAACCGGCAAAAAAGAAGTGTTTTTGGTGGGGCTTTGCCCCGCCAAGTCACCCCTGAGTAATTACAATAGTTCTACTCTCCGCTCTAAGTATCGTGAACCCGTTCAACCGGCCTTCGCCCGCTGGTGGCAAAAGCATCTGTCATACCTGCCTTCGTTTTCAATTGAAAACTAAAGTAAAGCGTGCTATGCTGCAACGATACATGATTTGTAGCAGCGTAAGGAGCGTGTAATGAGCGACGTACAACGATTGACCTCGGCAGAAGACCGGCGTGAGGTGATCATGCGCCTGCTAAACGATTCGGATCGCACTTCGGTGGTCGAACTCAGCCAGAAGCTGAATGTTTCTGAAGTGACCGTGCGCAAAGACCTCGATTACCTGGAGGCGCAGGGTGTGCTGACCCGCGTCCATGGCGGCGCGGTCTTTTCAGGGCTTGGTCGCTTCGAGCTGCATTTCGCCGAACGCCAGCAGATCAAGCTGCAAGAAAAGCGCCGAATCGCACAGGCTGCTGCAAATCTAATCCAGGATGACATGAGTCTGTTTCTGGATGCCTCGACCACCGCGTTTCAGATTGCCCGGCTGATTAAGGATCGTAAGCAGCTGACAGTGGTGACGAATGGCCTCTATAATGCGCTGGAGCTGACCTTTTGCCCCGATATTACTGTGATGGTGGCTGGTGGCCTCATGCGTTCGCGTTCCAGTTCACTTGTCGGCGGGCTGACCCAAGATTTGGCACGGCTGCGGGTCGATATTGGATTCTTTGGGGCACGCGGCATCAGCGCCAAAGATGGCATGACCGAAACTGATCTGAACGAATCCACGCTCAAACGGCAGATGGTCGAGGCCGCACGAACCGTGGTGGGCGTGATCGATTCATCGAAGTTTGGCCAGGTACACCTGAGTGCCTTTGCGCTACCGCACGAGATCGACCGCGTTATTACCGACCAGGGCACGCCTGAAAGCATGATCGAAGCGCTGCGCGCTGCCCAGATCGTGGTGGATGTTGTTTGATCAGGCGCGTTGTTGGCGTCGCTACCAACGCGCCTGACCGATTGACGGCTCAATCCTCCGTACACGCCCGTGCCTTCCACGAATAGAATCGTAACGATCTACAAACTTCTTGTTGACTTTGTTTCGGTATGGTGCTACTATCGTGCTATAAAACTCTGTTCTGTCTTTCGTATAGGCTTCGAAACAAGCAATTCCTCTTTCTTTTGCTGTCGCTCGCAAACGTTGAAAAGGAATATTCGGCTAGCTCCGAAGCTTACGGCCCTTGTAGTCGCCGCTTGGCAGTGCCATGCAGCTGCTACAGAAACACGCTTCCAGCGAAAGACAGCGCGACGGCAGGTTGGGCGATCTGGCGGGCGATAGCTTTGGCTGCTCGAATGACCGAACGCCTGCGCCGCGTGCCGCGTGGCCTGGAGTTGTAGATTCCTCAATGGCTCAAAGGAGAACCCGTATGAGTGCGTACA
>JACMIM010000402.1 GCA_014381165.1 Roseiflexaceae bacterium | reverse complement strand
GCTATAAAGGTCTAGGAACCCATGCTCGTTTCTCTAACACCGCAGCTAGTTTGCGTTCGTCAGAACGTCACCTTCCGCATTGTCGTAAATTTCGTTTTCGCTCTTCGACACCTCGGGTGCCGGGTTCACGTTCAGGTACACGCCAATACGATTCTTAAAAACGCGATTGCCGCCCACTACCTGATTGCCTATGCTCTTGATGTAGATTCCATAGCGCAGATTGTCGCTGATACGGTTGCCCTGCATGATGTTACGTGTAGCATCGCTGTACAGCGCAATTCCATCTTCCTGATTCCCATAAATCGTATTCTCGATAATCATGGTATCGGTTGCCAATTGGCCGACGCCCACACCATTCTTAGTGTTACCATACACGGTATTCGCACGAATTGTAGTACCAGAGGAATTATTAATGTTGATACCTTCTAAGCCATTTGCAAATGATTGGTTGTTTTCTATCAGGTTGTTGTCCGAGTGCTGATACATAACGATTCCGTGTAACGTGTTGTTATACGTGATGTTACTACGAATAATGCTGTTACTACACCCTTCGGCTAGGATGATACCGTGTTTGCCATTGTGATGGGAGCGGTTCTGCTCAATTAGCAACTGGTTCGAGGCGGTATGCGGGTCGATTCCATATCGCACACTGTGGTGAACGTCGTTACCGCGAACGAGTAGCCCAGAGGCCTGGTGGGCATACAAACCATAGAAGTTGTACCCCAGCACACTGTCGCTGATCTCGCCACTTGTACCTTCGAGACGCCAAGCCAGGCCATATGATTCATTAGCTTCATAGCCCAGGTAGCTCAACTCTGAACGGCGAATGTTCATCTCTGCGCCATCGCGGGCCAGCACAAAGCTGCGACCATCGGCGTAGTTCTTATCGACATCCTGCAGTTCGCCATCCCACGACGTGACACACACGCCGTCGAAGCGCAGAATACCGCCCCGCACTTTGACCCAGACGAACTCCTCCGCATCACTGCGCAACTTCAACCAGCGCACTTCCGGTGCCGTGATACGCAACTCAGCATCTTTGCCAACCTGAAGATTTGCCGCAAGCAGCCACTCGCCAGGCGCGATCTCACGCAGCACATCCGGCTGCGCAAGCGACTGGCGCAACACAGCGAATGAACTGATAAGCCCGCGACGAACATCGATCGTGTTGGTCTGCGAATCGTAGTCAATCTGAATCTTGGGATTCTGTGCGGAAGGCCGCGTGGTTTGCTCCGTAGGTGGCTTCGTCACGTCTGCTTGTGTAGAAGCGCATTGCCCAGCCAGTTCGACAGGCGTTGGAAATACGACTGTGCCTGCGGGCAAATCGGGTTGGGTGCTGCGCGGCGCTGGCACATCTGCGCAGGCAGCAAGCACACACAAGAGCGCGGTCACGACAAATCGCATAGGCATCCAACCAGGCATGTGCGATGAAACCACAGGTAGCTCCTCGGCAGTGCGTATGTGCGCCGCATGTTCTACGCTGTAACCGAGGATGAGCTACAGATTTCAGGCCACGCCGCCTTGCTCCGAGGTGTAGCGCTTCAGCATCACCACCAGGCGGCTTAGGTGGTTGGTCGCCTCGCGCATCTGCTCGATCACCATGTTCAGGTCGTCGTCGTCGTCAAACGTGCCATGCGCTAGCCGATCGACCTCCGCGCCCAACGCGCTAACCGGGCCATACAACTCATACATCACGGTGGAAAGCACCTCGTTGGTACTGAGGTGCGACCAAGGGTGCGGCTCTTGGCTTGGCTGGGGTGAACCGTTCTCGTGCATACGCCTGCTCCGTTTGGGGTGGTTTACGCTTTGTGGTCTTGGCGCGAAGACTTCGGGAACATCACGTTCTTCTCGCGGGCAACACGGAACTCCTCGTCGCCCAGGGTGGTTTCACCAAGAAAGTACAGCACATCGGCAGCCTCGTCAAAGCTATGCCGCTGCTGTACCCAGCGCCCGAAGTTACCGACCCGCAAAATCTCAAGTGTCCAAATACTCAGCGCCGCATCATACCGCTCGCCGACAAGCCAAATCAGTTCGCCGGGGCGGAAGGTGGTCGCAAGGCGGGCACGGGCCTCGTTTGGGTTGGGAGAAGACATAACAGCCTGTATGCTCTTTCGCTTTGGCAGGTGATTGGTGAAAATGGCCATAGCCAGCCATGCCTCGCCAATACGCTCGTAGAATGCTTGGTCGCTGCAACAAGACAGATTCGATTTGATTATAGCATAACAGAGGCGTCTTGAATAAACGCTCCTGCTACTTTAGGGCATATGTGTTCTCACGTTGCCACTACGGCCGCCCGACCGCTGAAGCTGCGGACTCGCACGAACAAGCCCGTCTCCACGGGCTGAAACGATGTTCAGCCCGTGGAGACGGGCTTTGTAACCCCAGACAGCGGCTTCCAGCCGCACGGCTGCCGAACCTCACTACCTTCTGTGCTACAATATGCCGTCTAGTGGATGTTTCATTCGACACTTACTCGACATCTGGTGCTCTGATTCTCTGGTACAATCAGGGCTAAATCAGTTTAGTTCGTCAGAACGGCCGCCACACAGCAGGAGGAAATAGCAGTGAGTCCGACCAGCGCCGACTTGCTCTTCACCCCGATTCCGGATCGCATCACGCGCCTGCGCGACCTCGCCTACAACCTGTACTGGAGTTGGCACCCAGAGGCGCAAGACCTCTACCGCCACGTTGACATCGATCTTTGGGAGGCGGTCTATCACAACCCCGTCGAGTTCCTGCGCGATGTCCGCCAGCGCAAGCTGGAAGCTGCCGCGAGCAACGCCGACTACCTGCGTGAGTATGATCGCGTCCTAGCTAAGTTCGATCATTACATGGCCGCCGAAGACACCTGGTTCAACCGCACCCACGGCGATACCCAGGGCCGGGGCGTGGCCTACTTCTCGGCTGAGTTCGGCATCCACGAATCCCTGCCGATCTACTCGGGCGGTCTCGGCGTTCTGGCCGGCGATCACGTCAAGGAAGCCAGCGACCTGAACCTGCCCTTCACGGCGGTGGGATTTTTGTATCCCCAGGGCTACTTCCGCCAGCGGCTCGACCACAGCGGCTGGCAGGAAGCGGTCTACAACAAGCTCAATTTCGCCGATATCGCCGCCACCCCGGCGACCACACCCGAGGGCGGCGAAGTTGTCGTCGAGATCGAGCTACCTGGCCGCGTGCTGTATGCCAAGGTGTACAAAATTCAGGTGGGCCGTGTGCCGCTGCTGCTGATGGACACCGACATCCATCCCAACAGTATGCAGGATCGTGAACTGGCCGCCCGACTCTACGGCGGCGACCAGGACATGCGCGTGGCGCAGGAGATCGTGCTTGGCATCGGTGGCGTGCGCGCCTTGCGCAAGATGGGTATCAGCCCCACCGCCTGGCACATGAACGAAGGCCACTCGGCCTTTCTCGTGCTAGAGTTGGCCCGCGAGAAGGTCAAGCAGGGCATGTCGTTCAAGGATGCTTGCGCCGCGATCGCACCGCACTGCATCTTCACCACGCATACGCCCGTCCCCGCCGGCAACGACGCCTTTCCACTGCCGCTGATCGAAAAGTATTTCTGGCAGTACTGGACCGAACTAGGCATCAGCCGCGATGAGTTCATCGAAGTCGCGCTTCAGCAGCAGTCCTGGGGGCCGACCTTCGCCATGACCGTGCTGGCGCTCAAGAACTCGAACCAGCACAACGGCGTCTCGAAGCTGCATGGCGAGGTCGCCCGCGACATGTGGCAGTGGCTTTACCCCGAGAAGCCCGCCAGCGAGGTGCCGATCACGTCGGTCACGAATGGTATTCACACGCTGACCTGGCTCGCGCCGGAGATGCACAAGCTGTATGACGCTTACCTGGGCAATGATTGGGAGCAGGCGATCGACGATGGCAAGCGCTGGAAAGAAGTCTATGACATCCCCGATCAGGTGCTGTGGGACACGCGCAAGGCACTCAAGCTCCAGCTGATCAATGATGCCCGCCAGCGGCTGCGCCAGCGTTACACGCGCTTGAACATGCCCACCGCCCCCGCCGAGTATACGCTCGATCCCAACGCCTTTACGATCGGCTTTGCCCGCCGCTTTGCCACCTACAAGCGCGCCACGTTGGTCTTCAAGGATCCCGAGCGGCTCAAGTCGATCTTGAACAATCCGCAGCGGCCAGCCCAGATCATCTTCGCCGGCAAGGCGCACCCCGCCGATGATCCCGGCAAGCTATTCATCCAGCAAGTCTTTCAAATGTCGCTCCAGCCCGGCTTCGCTGGCAAAATCCTCTTCATCGAGGAGT
Source organism: Roseiflexaceae bacterium (assembly GCA_014381165.1). Taxonomy (GTDB): domain Bacteria; phylum Chloroflexota; class Chloroflexia; order Chloroflexales; family Roseiflexaceae; genus JACMIM01. The sequence continues at coordinate 2,925 of JACMIM010000402.1, read as the reverse complement.
ACGACATGTGTGTCGCCCGCTATCTGGTGCATGGCGTCGATATGTGGTTGAACACCCCGCGCCGCCCACACGAGGCCAGCGGCACCAGCGGCATGAAGGCCGCGCTCAATGGCGCGCCCAACATGTCGATCCTGGATGGCTGGTGGCCCGAGGCTTTCAACGGCAAGAACGGCTGGGCGATCGGCGACGAGCGGGAGCACGCTACTCAGGACGAGCGCGACTGGGAAGATGCCCGCCATATGTACACTCAGCTCGAAAACGACGTGCTACCAGCCTACTTCGACCGCGACGCTGCTGGTGTCCCGCATCGCTGGCTGGCCGTTGCCAAAGAGGCGATCGTCACCTGCGCCCCAGCCTTCTCGACTGCCCGCATGGTCAAGGAGTACGCCACCCGGCTGTACGTGCCAGCGATGAGCGAGGTAACCGAGAAGTAATATAAACAGGACGTTCGCTTGCTACCAGAATTTGCTCTTTTCTTCGCAGTTTTTTGCGCTGCGGCGCAAAAAACTGCGAAGAAAAAAACAATTCCTTGCCCGCCGCAGGCGAAAAAGACGCTTTACGCGAAAGTCCTGACAAAGAACAAAGAACCCCGAACATGTACAGTTCGGGGTTCTTTGTTCTCGGTTCTTTGTTCTACGTTCTCGGTTCTTCCTACGCCTGCCCAAGCTTCTTCTTCAACTCTTGCAGCTCGGCGTCCACTTCGGTATCGCGCTCAAGGTTCTTGAACTTAGCTTCCAGTGAATCGCCTTCGAGCTTCGCCATGGCATCGGCCTTGCCCAGCCGATCGTCGACTTTCTCCTCAAGCTGGTCAAGCTTGTCCAGCGCGCCGGCATTGCTCATGCCACGGGCGGTGCGCTGAATAGCTTCCTGAGTTTGGGCGCGGTTCTTCTTGGCCACAATCAGATCGCGCTTGGCTTTCGTCTCGGCGATCCGGGTTTCCAGCTGCACCAGCGCCGCATGGAGCTGCTCCACCTGCGAATCCTGGGCATCCGACTGGGTTTTGTATTCCGTCGCCAGCTTCGCCGATTGCACCTTACGGGCCAGCGCGGCCTTGGCCAGCGTCTCGTCACCACTGCGCAACGCCGCCTCGGCTTTATTGCCCCAGTTCTCCGCCTCAGACGCGAACTGCGTCTCCCTGATATTCAGCTTGTTGGCATCCGCCATCGCCGAAGCGACATTAGTTTTCGCACTGTACAGCTCATTGGTAAGCTGGCGAAGATACTCATCGGCCATCTTCTCAGGATCCTCGGCGCTGTCCAGCATAGAATTGATGTTGGCACTAAGCAGGTCGCGGATACGGCTGAAGATCGACATGGTGAAATCCTCCTTAGGCTGTTTAGTTCTCGAATCACTTTCGAAGCTCGTGCGCTGCGCCAGATGCGCCAGTGCCCCTCATTCTAGCACGATCTACTGTGCAACTTCAATAGACTATACGCAAGCGCTACGCAAGAGTTGCATGCTTTAGAGTGGGCGCTTCGAGGGCACACCGACCGCGCGTGGGTACATGTCTGGGGTTGGGGCGATTTTGTCGATCACCACGAGCGTGCGCGGCTCGATGCCAGGTAGTTCGACCGGCTCGACAGCGTGCAAGCTGCCACCAAGCTTCGCGAGGCCGGCGCGCGCTTGCTCGGCCTCCTGGCTCACATTGCCACCCTTTGGCGCAATAAAGCGACCGCCGACTCGCACCAGTGGCAAGCAGTATTCCGCCAGCACACGCAGTTCGGCCACTGCCCGCGCCACCGCGAGATCATACCGCTCGCGCCGCAGCGGATCGCGTCCCAACGCCTCCGCTCGCCCAACCACCACTTCGACATCATCAAAGCCCAACTCGGTGGCCACATGGCGTAGAAAGGACGCCTTCTTCTCGATGCTCTCGACCAGCGTCAGCCGAATCTCAGGGTAAAGAATTTTAAGCGGCAGGCCAGGAAACCCCGCCCCAGTGCCCACGTCGATCAACTGCCCCGGCACTGCGCCCCAGCTCTGCGCGACCCGTAACGAATCCAAGAAATGGCGCACGGCAATGCCTTCTCGATCGGTGATTGTCGTGAGGTTGAGCTGCTCATTCCAGCTGCGCAGCTCGGCAGCATACTGCGCAAATTGCTCAATCTGGGTGGCATTTAATTCAATGTTCCAACTATGCAGGGTGGTGATCAGGATTTTCATAAGCGCTAAAATTAGCGGTAGAGCCGCTCTCGATCAATATATTCGATAACTGGATCAGGCGTCAGGTAGCGCAGGCTCGCTCCTGTGTGGGCGCGGTGGCGTAGCTCCGTACTGGAAATAGCGAGCTGTGGGCCATCAAGGAGCGTAAGCCGCTGCCGCAGTACCGGCAGCGCCTGAAGCACTGGCGCAAGCACGACTACCTCGCCTGGGCGCTGCACAGCAACAATGTGCGCTAGCTCAGGAATATCCGCCGCTCGGTGCCACTTCGGCAGATCATGTAGGGCATCGGCACCAAGGATAAAGCAGATATCAACAAACCCTTGCTCACGCAACTGCTCCAAGGTCGTCACCGTGTACGAAACGCCCGCCCGATCGAGTTCTATCGCGGAGACGACAAATCTCGGGTTATTGGCACAGGCTCGCTCGAGCATCGCCAGGCGATGTGCGCCACTGGTCGTCGTGCGATCACGTTTGAAGGGCTGCTGCGCGGTTGGCACAAACAGAACCTGCTTCAAGCCAAGCGACACACGTACATCCTCGGCGACCGCTAGATGGCCATAATGCACAGGATCGAATGTGCCGCCAAGCACGCCAATACGGTCGTTCATAGGTTTATTATACTAGCAGTTACCCGTTTGTTATAAGTAGAACTTACGCAATTGACGACTTCAGCTTGTTTCGCTTTTTGGTGCTTTGCACAAAAAAGCGAAACAGTTATTGATTATTTCCTTGCCCGCCGCAGGCGAAATGAAGGCTCTTGAG
>JACMIM010000401.1 GCA_014381165.1 Roseiflexaceae bacterium | reverse complement strand
CGCGGAGGTAGGCGTTCACATCGTCGGAAGTCACATCGCACGGCTGGCTGTTTTCGTCGATGTACTGGAACAGCTCGTATCCTGGCAGATCGCGCGAGCGCTTGACGATCTGGGCCAGCTTGCGGTCGCGCAGGCTGATTTCGTGCTTGACACCACTTTTGCCAGTGAAGCTGAAGCTGACTTCTGTGCCCGCGACCGTCACATGCTTGTCGCGCAGGGTTGTCAGTCCGTAAGATTTGTTGGTCTTGGCGTATTCATCGTTGCCCACCCGGATGAGTGTGGTTTCCAGCAGCCGCACCACGGTGGCAAGCACCTTTTCGCGCGGCAGCCCTGGCAGCGCCAGATCGCGCTCGACCTGCTCGCGGATGCGGGGCAGTGCCGCGCCAAAGGCTTGCATGCGCTCGAATTTGGTTTCGCCGCGCGCCTCGGCCCAACGCGGGTGGTAGCGATACTGCTTGCGCCCGCGCGCATCGCGCCCGGTGGCCTGGAGGTGGCCATGTGGGCTGGGGCAAATCCAGACATCAGTGTAGGCTGGCGGGATGGCCAGACGGCGGATGCGCTCCAGCGTCTTTTCGTCGGTAACTTCAGCGCCCTTGGCATCACGATACACAAAGCTTTCGCCGCGCTGCTCGCGCCGCAGGCCTGGCTTGGCGTCGGAAACATAGCGCAGGCCGGCTTCTTTCGCCAGCTCCTGCGGGTCAATCAGTGCCTGTTCAGTCATGTGTGCCCCTAAAATTTTGTTAGAGGAAGAGCAAGAGCCATGCCAGAGCAATGGTTATAATCAGGATTTGATAGCGGCGCGCAAACACACTGATTCGATTCTGCACCCTCAGCTCTGATATACTCTAGTAGCTCACTGTTCTCACAATCGCTTTACAACAGAAGGCCCGAATGCAAGTTTCACAGCGACCCACATCACGACAAAGCCCATCGACGCTCGCTATCATTGCAGGAATACAGCTGAGAGGTTCGCTCGGCTTCTTCGATCACACCTGGCGCACCCGTGGCGATCTCGCCCGCATTCAAATTCGATCGACAACTATGCTGCTGGCCACCCACCCTGAGCATGTGCGCCATGTCACCGTCAGCCGCGACACCTACGATAAAGCTGCCAGCTACGATTCAGTGCGCAAGCTGCTGCTTGGCCACGGCCTGCTGACCAGCACCGGTACGGCCTGGCGGCGGCAACGCCAACTCATGGCACCGTTCTTCACGCCGCGCGGAATCGAGCGCTACGCGCCGACGATCGCCGAAGAGGGCCTCGCGTTTTGCGAGCGCTGGGAGCGGGCCGCGAGCACTGGTACGCCGGTGGATGTTTTGACCGAGATGATGCTGCTAACAGCGCGCATTACGCTGAAGACGATCTTCAGCACTGAATCCGACGACGACGTGCAGCGCTTGAAGCACGGCGTGGAGGCGCTGATCGGTTTTGTCTCGCTGCGCCAGATGCAGCCGATCACAATCCCGATGTGGCTGCCCACCGCCGCCAACCGCACCTACCACGCGGCACGCGCCCAGCTCGACACCTACATCGATGGACTGATCGCTAAACGGCGCGCCTTGCCAGAGGATCAGTGGCCGGACGATTTACTCAGCAAGCTGATGCAGGCCCGCGATGCTGAAACCGGCGAGGCGATGTCGGATGCGCTGCTGCGCGATGAGGCGGTCACGTTGTACTTTGCTGGCTACGAAACCACGGCGCGCACGCTGGCGTTTCTGTGGTACGCGCTGGCAGCGCACCCAGAGGCAGCCGAACAGGTGCATCGCGAGGTCGACGCGGTGGTTGGCGACGCGGCCCTGACCGTTGGCCAGCTGCGGCAGCTGCCCTACACGGCCCAGGCGATCAAGGAGACGCTGCGGCTATTCCCCTCGGCACCGATGTTTGTGCGCGACGCGATCAAGCCCGATCAGATCGACGGGGTCGATGTGCCGGTGGGCACACGTATGATGCTGATCCCGTACCTGACCCACCGCCACCCGGAGTTCTGGCCCAAGCCTGAGCAGTTCGACCCAGGCCGCTGGGATAGCGCGCGGCAGGCAGGCCAGCACGAGTATGCGTACCTGCCATTCGCGGCGGGCCAGCGTATTTGTATCGGCAGCCACCTGGCGCTGATGGAAGGGCTGCTGCTGGCGGCAACGCTGGCCCGCCGCTTTGCGCCGCAACTCATGCCCGGCTACCAGCCACAGTGGTCGATGTCTGGCACGCTGACGCTGCGCAACGGCCTGCCAATGGTGATCACGCGGCGCTGAAGCGGGGGGGCTAGGGGTTAGGGATTAGCGGTTAGGGGTCGGGCAGAACCCTGATCGCTCACCCCTAATCCCTAGAAGCGTACTGGGTTCAGCACAAAGCGCTGCTGCACCTGCTGCGGCGCGTCGAGATCAGGGTAGCGCTCGGCGGCGAAGCTGCGCACGCGCGCGATGGCCTGCTCAAGCGTGGCATCGTCGAGCGCCCAGGTTTCGGCGTCGGCGCGGGCGGCCATGTTGGCCAACATG
>JACMIM010000044.1 GCA_014381165.1 Roseiflexaceae bacterium | reverse complement strand
GCCGGCGTGCCGCTCGACCAAAGCTTTGTCGAGACAACGGCGGGCGAACTGCGCCGCCAGTGGGACACCAACGTGTTCAGCTTGGTTATGTTGACCAAGCTGGCACTACCGGCGCTGATCGACTCGCGGGGCGTGGTGATCAATATTGGCTCGACAGCGGGGCACTTCTCGATTCCCGGCTGGGGCATGTACTTCTCGACCAAGGTGTCGGTGCGCAGCGTAAGCGATTCGCTGCGGCGCGAGCTGCGGGCGTATGGCGTGCGGGTCGCGCTAGTCGAGCCGGGGCCGTATGCCACTGAGTTCGGCGCACGGGCCGGTATGCAGACGAGCCAGAGCGGACTGCCGCCCGCAGCGGTGGCACGGGTGATCGTGAAGCTGGCAGCGCGCCCGCGCGCGGTGGCGACTGTGCCGTGGTACTTTGGGCCGTTGGTCAACCTGGGCGGCGCGCTCACCGCGCTCGCGCCGGGGCTGGTCGATCTGGTGTTCTTCGCAATTGGCGCGCGCAACCTACGCAAGCAACAGGAACAGCAAGGGGCAGCGGGGGCTTAACGCCGCACAACATCCCCTGGCACAGTCTCTGCTTGACAGTTGCACAGAGATGCAAGGAGAAGGAGAACCCGCATGGCGACAAACAATAAGCAGTCGGCGACCGACAAAGAGCGTGATGACAGCAAGCACCAGCCAAAGAGCGGCGTGATCGACGGCGTGGGTGGCGTGGGTGGCTCATCGGGCGCGGGCGGGCTACGTGCCAAGGCCGGTTATGTCGGTGAGATTTCGGGCATCGACGCGGATTTGGACAGCGAAGAAATTCCCATGCCTGGTAGCACCGGCAAAGGCGGCCCAGCCAGCGCGCGCCAGGGGCACAGCGAGGGCGGCATGAGCGGCAAGAATCGCGGCCCCGACAGCGAAAGCGAGCCGAGCCGATCGGACGGCACGGCGTAACCGGACGGCGCGATATGGTAGGGGCACGATATATCGTGCCCCTGCCATATCGTGCCCCTACCATATCGTGCCCCTACCACGCCCCGCGCCCCGCTCGCCTCCGTCATTGCATCGACGAGCAACAGGAGCCTCTGCATGCACGCCTCTGATGGATTGCCCCGCGCCGCCTTATGGGATATGGATGGCACGCTGCTTGATTCAGCCGCGTACCATTGGCAAGCCTGGCATGACACGTTCGCCGCCGAAGGTCGCCCGCTCACTTACGAAGAGTTCGTTGCTTCGTTTGGTCAGCGCAACGACACGATTTTGCGCGGCCTGCTCGGCGATGATCTGCCAGATGCCGAGCTGGCGCGTATTGGCGATGCGAAAGAGGCGTTGTATCGCCAGCTCGTGCGCGAGCAAGGCGTGGCGCTGCTGCCTGGTGTGCGCGATTGGCTTGGCCGATTGCGCGAGGCCGGCTTTCGGCAGGCCGTGGCTTCAGCTGCGCCCCGTGCCAATATCGAGGCCATCCTCGACGCGCTGGAGATTCGCCCGTTCTTCGCCGCGATCACCTCCGCCGAGGACGTGCAACGCGGCAAGCCCGACCCGCAGGTATTTCTGTTGGCCGCTGAACGTCTGGGCGTTGCGCCGTCGCGCTGCGTGGTGCTGGAGGACGCGCCCGCTGGGGTCGAGGCCGGCCAGCGCGCGGGCATGCGTGTGATCGGTGTACGCTCCTCCCACGCCACACTCACTGCCGACATCGCCGTCGACACGCTTGAGCAACTGCCAGAGGACGCATTCGCGCGGCTGCTTGGGTAAGCCCGCCCGGTGGCTGAAGCCACGGGCTAGCACGACCAAGCCCGCCTCTGCGGGCTGACACGATGTTCAGCCTGCGGAGGCGGGCTTGGTAACCCCAGCTAGCGGCTTTAGCCGCGCGGTTGTTGGCGTATAGATTAAGAATGCGCTAGACAGAAATTCCAGCAGCAGCTACACTACCAAAACGCAAGGAAGCGCTGCTAGTGAAGATCGGAGCTGCCCATGGGCCTCTATACAAGCCGTCACCCAGCCGCACGAATTAAGATTCCTGTAAGGCTATTCAATGCATTTGTACACCTCTATACGCGCCTGCGGGTTGAGGGAATTGAGAACGTGCCCGAAAGCGGCCCGTTTCTGCTGGTGGCGAACCATTCTAGCCACGCCGACACCGCCTGCCTGTATGCGGCGCTGCCGGCAGGAATGCGCCAGCATGTCGTGGCCGCCGCCGCCAGCGACTACTTTTTTGATGGTGGCAGAATGCAAACGATCTCGCGGGTGCTGTTCAATACGATTCCTGTGGCCCGTAAACCAAAGCCCGGCGTAGATCCGTTACGCCATGTTGTTCGTGCGCTGCGCGAGGACTATGGCGTGGTACTGTATCCCGAAGGCACGCGCAGCACGAACGGCGAGATCGGCCCGTTCCGCAGCGGTGTCGGCAAGCTACTGGCCGAATTCCCCGGCCTGCCGGTCGTGCCGGTGCTGCTCGAAGGCACCGACAAGGTCATGCCGAAGAATCGCGCGTTTCCACGCCCGCACCAAGTTGTTGTGCATTTTGGCCAGCCGCTGACCCACCTGCACGCCATCCCCGGCGAGAAGCAGTCCTGGCGCGCGGTAGCCAGCGAGCTGCGCGAGGCCGTGGTGGCGTTGCGCGAGCTGGCTGACGCACCCCGGCGCTGAAGCGCCGGGCTAGTGGGATTGGGCAGGTGGGGTACGCCCCACAGAAGGAAAGAAACCAATGACCACCTACGGGCCATTGTGCGTGCTGTTCATCCACGCGCACCCTGACGACGAGTGCCTTTCGACTGGCGGTGTGCTTGCGCGCTACAGCGCCGAGGGTATTCATACGGTACTCACGATCGCGACTGGCGGCGAGGAAGGCGAGATCGTGGTGCCCGCGCTTGACACGCCGGCCAACCACGCGCGCCTGCGCGAGATTCGTGATGGCGAACTAGCTTGTTCGGTGGCGCACTTGGGCGTCAAAACGCTGGAGCGGTTGGGCTACCGCGATTCGGGCATGGTCGACACCGAGGCCAACAGCCACCCCGAAAGCTTCCACATGGCCGACAAAGATCAGGCGGCTGGCCGCGTGGTGGCGCTCATCCGCCGCTACCGCCCGCAGGTGCTCGTCACCTACGACGAACGGGGCGGCTATGGCCACCCCGATCATATCGCCTGCCACGCGGCCACGGTGGCCGCCTTTGCAGCCGCGGGCGACCCGGCGAGCTACCCCGATGCCGGTGAGGCCTGGACGCCATTGAAGCTGTATTACACGGCTTTTCCGCGCCGCGCAATGCTGGCGGCCTGGCAGGAGATGAAAGAGCGCGGCCTGGAAACGCCGCTGGACACGCCCGAGTTCGACATCACGCGCTTCACGCAAGAGGACGAAGTGGTTACCACTACGGTGCCGATACAGGACTACACGGCCCAGAAGAACGCCGCGATCACCTGCCACATCACGCAGATTCGCAGCGATGGGCCGTTCCGCTCTATGCCAGAGGATATCGCCCTGCGCATGTTTGGCGTGGAACACTTCACGCTGGCGCAAACGCGCCTGGAGGCGCCCGCTGGGCTGGAGGACGATCTGTTCGCCGACCTGCGCTAGAACCCGGCGCTGAAGCGCCGGGCTATTGGGTTGGTAATGCCCTGATAGTTTAGTTTTTGGCTCCGTGGTTGCACGCCCAATAGCCTGGCGCTTCAGCGCCGGGTTCTTTCGTCAGTCGCGCACCTGCGCAACCAGTGTTTGTTTCAAATCCCACAGCTGCTGCGAAAGCGAGACATGGTAGACATGCGGGTTGACCAAGCGCTTCACGCCGGGGTCGAGCCGCGCGACATCGGCACGGCGCAGTTCGCGCATCTGCTCAATTGTCGGCTGCTCATAGACGCGCCGGCCCGCGTGTTGCACCTCGACAAGCAACGGCTCGATCGAGGAGATCTCGCCACGGCGAATCACACGCGATTTCGTCGGGTCGCTTGGATGACGCAGCACAATTCGGTCGAGTTGGTCGGGGCGCTCGTCCTCGAGCGCCAGCAGATCGGCGCTGGCATTCTCGCGCCGGTCGTAGATACGCCAAACCCGCTTGTTGCCGGGGTTGGGCGTTTTCTCGGCTGAATCGCTGACCTTGATCGCCGGCGACCACGCGCCCTGGTGTTGAAGCGCCATCAGCTTGTAGACACCGCCAAGCGCGGGTGCGCCCCACGAGGTAATCAGCCGCGTGCCCACGCCGAATACCAGCCGCTTGATCACCCGCTCGGCATCGACACCATAGCGCGCGCCCTCCTCGCGAATCTGCGTGAGCACCTGCCAAATGATTAGCTCATCCAGGTTGCTGGAAAGCACAATCGAGGTATCTGGGAACCCGGCGGTGTCGAGCAATTTGGCGGCCTGAATGCTCAGGTATGCCAGGTCGCCTGAGTCGAGCCGCACGCCAACCGGGCGGTGGCCCTTGCGGCGCAGCTCCTCGAAGACAGTGATCGCGTTTGGCACGCCGCTTTCGAGCGTGTTGATCGTGTCCACCAGCAGCGTGCAGTCGTCGGGGTAGAGTTCCGCATAGGCCCGAAAAGCATCCAGCTCGGTTTGGCCCATGGCCAGAAAGGTTTGGATGAGCGCGTGCGCGTGGGTGCCTTTGGGCTGAAAGCCAAGCGCGTGCGAGACGCCCACATCCGAGCTAAAATCGGCCCCACCGATCAGCGCGGCCCGCCCGCCCTCGATCGCGCCCCGGCCCTGGCCGCGCCGCACGCCGAATTCCAACACCAACTGCCCGCCGCCACTTTCGCGAATACGGGCCGCCTTGGTGGCGACCAGCGTCTGGTAGTTGATGATATTGAGCAGCGCCGTCTCGATGATCTGCGCCATGGCCAGCGGCCCACGAACCACCGTCAGCGGGGCGTGCGGGTGGACGACCCGACCCTCGGGGATGGCTTGGAGCGTTAGTGCGCCGAAATCGCCATGAGTTGCGAGCCAGCCCAGGAAATCATCGTGGAACAAGCGCCCGCCGCCGCTGGCTTGTTGGCCGCGCAGCAACGCGATTTCTTCTTCACCAAACCGCGCAGTGTCCATCCAGCCCAGCAACGAGCCTAGCCCAGCGCTGATGCAGTAGCCAGCCTGGTGGCTGCCATAATCGGGGTAACTGCGGAAGAAGTGCTCGAACTGGGCCGGGCGCTCGTGCAACCCCATGCGAAAGTAGAGCTGCGCCATGGTAAGCTGATATTGGTCGGTGAAGAGAATACCTTCGATTGTACGCTCGCTGACAGGTGGCATACTGGCGCTCCTTAGGTGGCCGTTTGTGCGAAGCACTGTACCACAAGTTCACCCGGCGCTGGAGTGCCTTGCAGAATAGCAACGCACTTCAGCGCGTTTTGGGGAATCAGACGCCGGATTCATGCGGTGGCCGTGATGGCGGCGCACCATGCTACGCCACAGCCGTTGCCTTTTCCCGACTTGTCAATTTCCAACCACAGTGATAGCATGATCTGAATCAGTTCGGCCCACAAGCATGTGTACCTTCGCGCCACGTTGCGCATGTTCCACTGGAATGGCAGCAGTATGCACGAGCCAGGTTTTCCGCTTATGGTTGCCCCGCAGCGCCCCGATACCTCACGAGGTTACGCGGTCGTCGGGCGCGACCTTTGCTTTGTCGAGGCCGACACCGTGTTTACCAGATTGCATGGGGCTGACGCACTCGCTGGCCGAATGTATGCCGAGGCGCTGCCAGACTTCGCCCCAGCGATCGAGCCGCTGCTGCACCATGTGATCGCCAGTGGCAAATCGCTCGCCGAAGTAGCGCTACAGCGCCCAGATGGAACCAGCCTGTCGCTAAACCTTCACCCACTGCAATCGCGGAGCGGCCTGGTGCTGGCGGTCGAGCTTACCGTACAGCGCATTGTCGATCAATCATCGAACAGCTTTCATGTGGGCGCAGCCCTGCCTTCAATGAATAGCGAACGAACCCGCGCACTGCTCAACACAGTGGTAGCGCATGCGCCGATCGGCTTTGCGTTTGTCGACACCGATTTTCGCTATGTCTACATCAACACCATGCTGGCCAAGCTCAACGGCCGCCCGGTAGAAGCGCATATCGGCCGAACCGCGCGTGAGCTGTTTCCGCACGCCGCAGAAACTTGGGAACCGCTCTGGCGGCAAGTGCTTGCCACAGGCAACCCGGTTCTCGACATGGAATTCACCGGCGGGCAGGCTGGTCAGCTACGTTTCTGGCAGATCAGCTACTACCCGGTGCGCGCCGACGACGCAAGCATACTTGGTATCGGCGTCATCGTTCAGGAGATCACCGAGCGGCATCAGGCCGAAGCCGAGCGTAGCCAATTGTTCGCGCGGGAGCAGGCCGCACGCCAGAGCGCCGAGGAAGCGCGGACGCTCCTGGAGGGGCTGCTGGCTAACGCGCCCGTGGGCATCAGTTTTTTCGACACCGCGCTGCGCTACACTGGCATCAGCGCGAATCTTGCCGCCATGAATGGCTTCCCGCGCGAGGCCCACCTTGGCCGCACACCTCACGAGATGGCAAACTATGCTCCGCCACTTATCGGCTCGACCATGCAGCAGGTTCTGCGCACCGGCCAGCCAGAGATGATCGAGGTCAGCCATACGACGCCACAGCAGCCGCAGCAGCAGGGCCACTGGGTTGTCAGCTTCTACCCACTGCTGCGGGCCGACGGCAGCGTGATCGGCATAGGCGGCGTGCGGATCTCGATTGGCGAGCAGAAGCGGGCCGAGCAGCGCCAGGAGCTGCTGGCCGAGGCAAGCCGGCTGCTCGCCAGCTCGTTCGATTATGAACAGACGCTTGATTTAGTTGGCAAGCTGATCGTGCCGGAACTCGCCGATTTCTGCTGTGTCGACCTGCTGACCGACGATGGCGAGATCAAGCTGGTCGCAGTTGCGCACACGCAGCTGGAGCAGATACCCCACATCCGCAGCCTGCGCCAGCGCTTTCCGATCACCACAACGATGCAGCACGGTGTTGCGGCGGTAATTCGCACCGGCGCCTCCGAATTGCTGACCCAAGCCGAGCTGCCAGCACCGCCGCCTGAACAGCAGGATACAGGCGAAGCGAGTATCGGCGAGCAACTGAACATCCACGCGGTTCTGACTGTCCCGCTGCTTACGCGCAACCAGGTCATCGGC
>JACMIM010000400.1 GCA_014381165.1 Roseiflexaceae bacterium | reverse complement strand
CATTTGACTACCGATCCCGATTTGCAGCCCTACAGCTCGCTGGCCCAGCGCCTGTTCTACCGCTTGGTCGAATCGCGCTACGACGGCTGGAGCGTGCGCGAGGCCGACGCCGTGGTCTGCGTTTCGCGCTTCACCCAACATATGACCGAGCAAACCTACGGGCGGCGCGACACTCATTTAATCTATGATGGCATCGACACCGACGTGTTTGTGCCGACCGCAGGCATGCGGCGGCGAGATGCCCTGCCGCCCTCGGACGCGCGCATTCGGCTGCTGTTCGTCGGCAATCGCACGCGGCGCAAGGGCTTCGAGCTGCTGCCAGGTATTATGAATGTACTGCCGAGTGATTATGTGCTGTACTACACCGGCGGGTTTCAGGGCAGCGACCAGGGGCCGCCACACCCGCGCATGATCGGCATCGGCTCGCCGGGACGCGATGGCCTGGTCGAGGCTTACCAGTCCTGCGACATCCTGCTATTTCCGTCACGGCTGGAGGGCTTCGGTATCGCGCCGGCGGAGGCACTGGCCTGCGGTCGCCCGGTGGTCACCACCGATGCCTCGGCGCTGCCAGAGGTGGTCGACGATGGGCAGAATGGCTTTCTCTGCCCGCGCAACGATATTCAGGCGTATGCCGAGAAGATCAAAATCTTGGGAGAAGATGCTGCGCTACGCCAGCGCTTCGGCGAGCATGGCCGCGAGAAGGTGGTGGCGAACTTCGGCTACGCGCAACTCGGCCAGGGCTTCGTGCGGCTGTACGAATCGCTAGTAGGATAACCCGCAAAGACGCGAAAACACGAAGAACACAGGAGTTTTTCGCGGCTTGTGGCTAACTCAGGCGTTGTCAGGCGCGATCAGAATCATCCGCGCCAGGCGGCGGTCGATCGCGTGGGCCACGTCGCCGACGCGCACGGTAATTGGGCCGTCGAAGGGCGCGCTAGCAACCACCTGCACGCCCACGCCAGGGCGGATGCCCAAGTCGGCCAGGTAGCGCAGCCGTTCGGGGTTCTGGTCGCGCACCCGTTCGACCACGCCGCCCTCGTGCGGCCCAAGCTCGGACAGCCGCTGTGTCGCATCGACCGGCAGTTCGCCGTGAATATTGGGAATCGGATCGCCATGTGGATCGAACGTGGGATCGCCCAGTGCGGCGGCGATACGCGCCTCCAGCTTCTCAGAGATATGGTGCTCCAGCGCCTCGGCCTCGTCATGGACTTCGTCCCAGGAGTAGCCAAGCGCCTCGACCAGATACAGCTCGAGCAGGCGGTGATGGCGCACAACCTCAAGCGCAATCTTCTGGCCCTCTGGTGTTAGCTCGACGCCGTGATAGGGCGTGTAGGCCACATAGCCAGCGTCCGACATCGCCTTCAGCATGCCAGTCACCGAGGCCGGCTTGACCTTAAGCCGCTCGGCGAGCTGCGATGTCGCGACCTGGCCGCGCTCCTGTGCCAGCGCATAGATCGCTTTCAGATAATCCCCGGTGGCGCGGCTCACCCCTCGGTTCGTTGTCATGCGGCCCTCGGCTTTCCTCATACCTAGCTCTTTGAGCGAAGATACTCGCGCGCAGCCTGGGCATCGGCACTGATCTGCGCTATCAATTCCTG
>JACMIM010000043.1 GCA_014381165.1 Roseiflexaceae bacterium | reverse complement strand
GTTGCCATATTTTTGCTGCTGGGCATCGTGGCCGCACTCTTTGCCGGCGGCGTGGCGTTCTCCAGCTATGTTTCGCTGGCCAACTCGCTCAAGCCGCGCCTGGCGGCGATCGGCACCCGCGACACATTTGAAACCTCGCGCATCTACGATCGCAATGGCGCACTGCTGTATGAGTTCCTCGGCGCGGGCAAGCGTACCCATGTCGCGCTTGACCAAATCTCGCCGCTGTTGCGCCAAGCCACGATCGCGATCGAGGACAAGACCTTCTACGATAATGCTGGCTTCGACCCGCTAGGCATTTCGTATGCCTTGTACATGAATTTGACCTCGGGCCAGATCGCAGGCGGCGGCTCGTCGATCACGCAGCAGACGATCAAAGGCGTAGTGCTGACCGACGAAGAAGTGACTACCGGCGATCAGTATTGGCGCAAAATTCAGGAAGTTATTCTCGCGCAGGAGCTGACCCAACAGTACACGAAAGATGAAATTCTTGAACTGTATTTGAATGAGATTTATTATGGCAATCTGTCATATGGCATCGAGGCGGCTGCGCAGAGCTACTTCGGCAGCAGCGCCAGCGACCTTTCGCTGGCGCAGTCGGCGCTGCTCGCAGGCCTGCCACAGCTGCCCGCCGCCTACGATCCAGTCACGAATAGCTTTCTCGACGGCAATGTGCTGCCCGGTGTAGAGCTGGGGCCAACTTGGTCGCGCAATGACGCCAAGCTGCCGAGCGGGCTGACGCCGCCCAAGTGGCGGCAGATCGCCGTGATGCGCCAGATGGTGCAGGAGAACTTGGTCAGTGAGACAGCCGCCCGCGCGGCGCTGGCCGAAAACTTGGTCTTTGCCGCGCAGGAGCGCCCGCTCAACGCGCCGCACTTTGTGTTCTATGTGCGCCAGCAGCTGGAGGAAAAGTACGGCCAGCAATTCGCCAACCAGGGCCTTTCGGTCTACACCACGCTTGACCTAAACTTGCAAAACCTGGTGCAGGAGCAGGCCCGCGCCCGTATCGACGAACTGGCCGAGCGCAATATTCACAACGCCGCTGTGGTGGTCATGCAGCCGAACACCGGCCAGGTGCTGGCGATGGTCGGCAGCATCGACTACACCCAGGTCAAGCCCTCGGCCACGCCCGGCCAGCCCGGTAATGTGCTAGACGGCCAAGTCAATGTGGCAATCCGCGACCGCCAGCCTGGCTCGGCGCTGAAGCCCTTCACCTTTCTTTCGGCGATGGAGCGCGGCGCGACACCGGCCACGGTCTGGTGGGATGTGCCGACCGAGTTCGTGGGCGGCGGCGGCGTGTATGCGCCGCTGAACTACAACGGCAAATTCAACGGCCCAATGCGCACACGCACAGCCCTGGCTACCTCGCTCAACCTGCCGGCGGTCAAGGCACTGAAGTTCGCCGGCCTCCAGAATACGCTCGACCTGCTGCACCGCAGCGGCATCAAGGGCCTGGAGAATGGGCCAGACTACTACGGGCTTTCGCTGACCCTGGGCGGCGGCGAGGTGACGCCGCTCGACCTGACCACAGCCTACAACACGCTGGCCTCGGGCGGGCGCTACTACCCGCCGGTCAGCGTGCTGAAGATCGTCAACGCGCGCGATGAACTGCTCGAGGAGTTTACGCCGCCAACACCCAGCGCGGTTCCAGCCCGCTTCGACCCAGATGCGATCACGCTGCCTGCGCAGCCTGGACAGCAAGTGCTGAACCCCGACCATGTCGCGATTATCACCGACATGCTGGCCGACAACCAGGCCCGCGCACCGGTGTTTGGGCTGGACAACCGGCTTCAGCTTTCGCGCCCTGCCGCCGTCAAGACCGGCACGACCAACGACTGGCGCGACGCCTGGGCCGCTGGCTTCACGCCATACCTGACCGTGGGCGTTTGGACGGGCAATAATAATAATGAGCCGACTGCAAAGGTCGAAAGCGTGACCTCTGGCGGCGCGATTTGGCACAATGTCATGGAGGCCGTGTTCGCCGACGCGCGCTTTCAGAAGCTGCTGGCCGCGCCCTACAAGGGCCAGCTCCCGGCTGCCTTCACGCTGCCGAGAACGGTGGAGCGCAGGCCGCTCTGCAAGTTGCCTGGCCCGTTCAACGAGTATGGCGAGGAGTTGTTTGCGCGCGAGATGCTAGTGGCACGCCCCGGCAGCACACCTACCGGCACGGCTACTGCCACCAGCACCGCCAACGCTGCCACTGGCGACCGCGAGGGCTGTGACGTGTTCGCGTCGATTGTTGTGGCCAATATCGGCGGTGAGGCCGTGACCACAACCAACGAGGCCGGCGAGCAGGTGACGAGCCAGCAGCCGCGCTACTGCCGTGTGGTCGACGGCGTGATTGTGCCAGAGGAACTGCTGGCGCGAGTGAGTGTGTGGAAGACACCGGCGATCGACCGCGACGAAAAGATTCAATTCGTATGGCAGGGCAGCGGTGGCGGCATCCTGAGCGTGGAGTCGATTCCGGTTTGTACCAACGAGGCAGTCGCCGTGATCGCGCCGCCAGGCTCGATTCGCATGCCAGATTTGCGCGGCCTGGGCGAGAACCAGGCCAAGGAGCAGCTCCAGGCACTCGGCTTCGCTGGCGGCAATCTGATTGTGCAGTACCAGGATCGCACGATCATTCCCGATATCTTCGACCAGACTGCGCCCTATGCGGTTGTCAGCAGCGTGCCGAGCGCGGGCACGTATGTGCAGCCGGGCGAATTCATTTTCCTGGGCGTCCGAGCGCCGGACGATACGTCAGTCGCGCCGCCGCTGCCCACCGCCGATCCATTCAGCCCGCCGCTGCCCACCGCCGATCCATTCAGCCCGCCAGTGCCAACGCCCAACCCAGACCCAGGCATCGCACCCGGCCCGCCGGTCGAACTGCTGCCAGTGCCAGCGCCGTAAAAGGAATAGAACATATTGGTTTGTTTGGTGGTGCTTTGCACCACCAAACAAACCAAAAAAGATAGATTTTCCATGCTGCCGCAGGCAGAGGGTGCCAACTGCGTACATCCTAATGTTTCAGGAGTTGCGCAGTTGCCCAACAGGTTTCGTTTCGCCTGCGGCAGGCAAGGAAAGATCGAATAATTGTTTCGTGTTTTGGTGCAAACCACCAAAACACGAAACAAAAAAAGATAGCTTTTCCATGTAAGTCCTAAGGAAAAGAATATGTT
>JACMIM010000042.1 GCA_014381165.1 Roseiflexaceae bacterium | reverse complement strand
ATGCTGCCGCAGGCAGGAACCGCCAACTGCGTAAGTCCTATTTACAATCAAATCCCGTAGTTGTGCAATTTGTGAAAAATGGTACAATACCAAATAACGATCGTATCTACCGAAGGAAGAATTCATATGCGTCAAACATCACGGCGAGCATTTGGCAAAATGGCAGTTGGGGCGGCGGCAGCGGGGTTGCTTTCGGCATGTGGCGGCAACCGAACGTCGGCCCAGCCCACGGCTGCACCAGCAGCTCCCGGCGCGGCAGGCACAGCGGCTCCGCAGGCCGGATCTACAATCCGGGTGGGCTATGTGCCCGTACTTGTCTACAGCCCGCTGTTTGTGGCCCAGGAGCGCGGCTACTTCCGCGAGGCCGGGATCACGGTCGAACTCGTGCCGACACAGGGTGGCAGCGACCCAGTCGTGCAACTGGCGGCGGGCAACTTCGATGCAGCGGTGGGTGGAATTGGGGCTGGTGCGTTCAACGCCGCCAAGCAGGGCGTTCAGTTTACGATTGTTGCGCCCATGCACAGCGAGCGCCCGCCACTCGCCACCAAGCTGGTGATCGGGGCCAAGAACAGCGAGGTCATCAAAACCGTTGCCGACCTCAAGGGCAAGAAGGTAGCGATCAATGCGACCGGCGCGGCGACCGAGTACTGGCTCGACCAGGCCTTGCAAAAGAACGGCTTGACCATGCAGGATATCGACCTGACCACGGTGGCCTTTCGCGATGTGCCAGCGGCGCTGGAAAGCGGCTCGCTCGATGCGGCCATGCTGGGCGAGCCGCTGGTGACGATCAATGTGGACAATGGCATCCTCAGCGTGCTGGCCGACGATTTTATCGACGGCTTTACGGCCACTTACCTGTACATGGGCGAGCCGCTGCTGGCAAATAACGCCGCGTCGGGCGGCTTCATGCGCGCCTACCTGCGGGCCTGCCGCGACATGCAGGGCGACTACATGACGCCGGAGCTGGCCGCGATTATCGAGAAGTACACCCAGGTGCCAGCGGCGGTCGTCCAGAAGGCCTCGCTGGGGCAGTACGATCCGAACGGTACGATTCCGCTGGACGATCTCGCCACACTCCAAAGCTATTTCCTGGCGCGCGGCGTGCTGGAATACAGCGAGCTGCTCGATATCGGGTCGCTGGTCAATCAGTCGCTGGCCAACACAGCGGCAGGCGAGCTGGGTAATCAATAGATGGTACAACCCCGTAGCGGCGAAGCATGTGCCCGCAAATGCTTCGCGGGCGGTGGGGCGGCGGGCAGGCACGGCGGCGATGCGGCAACAACCCCGTAGCGGCGAAGCATTTGCCGACTAGATCGGTACGGCTTTACACTGCCACCACCTCGGCAAGATCGGCGGGCGGTTGACCACGCCCGCAAATGCTTCGCGGGCGGTGGGCGTGTGGGGGCGGGCACGGCGAACGCCCGACAAGAAGGCAAGATGGACAAAATCATCGTCGAAAATCTGCGCGTCGTGTTTCCGTCCCGACCGGCCCCGGTCGAAGCGCTGGCCGGGCTATCGCTGCGGCTGCGTGAAGGCGAATTCGCGTGTGTGGTCGGGCCGTCGGGCTGCGGCAAGACCACGCTGCTGCGCGTGCTGGCCGGGCTGGAGCAGCCGACCAGCGGTGTAGCAGCGGTGCGGGCCGATGATCCGGCGCGCCCGCTGCGCGGCGTGGTATTCCAGGGCGCGGGCATTTTCCCCTGGCTGACGGTAGCGCAGAATGTGGCCTACGGGCTGTCGCTGCACGGCGTCGCCCGCGCCGAGCGCGAACAGATCGCCCAGCATTGGATCGGCGAGGTTGGCCTGGAGCGCTTCGCCAACGCCTACCCAGCCCAGCTTTCCGGCGGCATGCAGCAGCGGGTTGGCCTGGCCCGTGCGTTCGCCTACGACCCAGAGGTGCTGCTGATGGACGAGCCGTTCGGCGCGTTGGACGCCCAAACGCGGCTGATTTTGCAAGACCTGCTGCTCCAACAGTGGGAGCGGGCGCGCAAGACCGTGCTGTTCATCACCCACAGCATCGACGAGGCGCTGACCCTGGGCGACCGCATTTTCGTCATGTCGGCACGCCCAGGCCGTATTCTGCACGAGGTCGCCGTGCCGTTCGCCCGCCCGCGCGATCTGGTGGCGCTGCGGACGGACACACGCTTCAGCGCGTTATTCGGTGAGATCTGGTCGCTGCTGAAGGCCGAAGTCGAGGCCGACAAACTGATCGGGAAGTAGTGGGAAGGACTGACGAGATGACAAGATGACCAGATGACGGAAGAAGATTCGTCATCTCGTCATCTCGTCATCTCGTCATCTCGTCATCTGGTCATCTGGTCATCTGGTCATCTCGTCATCTTGTCATCTTGTCATCTTGTCATCTTGTCAAAACTACTGTT
>JACMIM010000399.1 GCA_014381165.1 Roseiflexaceae bacterium | reverse complement strand
TATGCTCTGCTGCGGCCTGGCGCTCGCTGGCCTGCTGCTGCTGCGCCAGCGGCAACAGCAGTGCCTGCGCCTGCCGCTGCTGGGCGAGAATCTGCTGCCAAATGCCGCACTTGTGCCCAGCCCTGGCGCGAATACCCCCGGCGGATGGTCGTGGGCGGCCGACGGTGTGCAGCTGCGCGGGCCAGAGTTCAGCCAGAAAAGCGACGAGTGGGGCTTCGATCTCGACGGGGACGGGCGCGCGCTTCAGCTGCTGGGTATTGCCAACTACGTCCAGACGCCGCTTATGTTGGTGCAGCCAGGCAGCGCCTACTGCTTCAGCGGGCTAGCCCTGACCGACAGCAGCAAAGGCTCTTCGACCAGGCTGCAGGTGGTCTTCGACTGGCGCGATACCTTCGGCGAACGGCTGCATGAGGACACGAGTGCGTGGCAAGCAGTGGCGCTCTGGCAAAACGGCGCGACCCAAAGCTCGCGCATCATGGCTAGCGCCAAAGCCCCCGCGCGCGCCGCCCAATTGCAGATTCGCCTCCAGCCCTCAAGCGACGATCGCGTGTATCTCGACGGGATGGCAGTGCGATTTGGGGCTGGGGGCGGGGGGTTGGGGGCTGGGGGAGTGCGGTCTCCTGATCCTAGTTCCCAGCCCCCAGCCCCCAGCCCTACGCTGCTGCCCTGGCCCAACGCAACCAAAGCCGCCGTCTCGTTCACCTTCGACTGGGAAACGGCGATGGGTGGGCTGATTCACACACGATCGGTGCGCGCCGACGATCCGAATTATAGTGATGACTGGCGGCTGCGGGCGCTGCGCATGCGCGATGGCGTCACCACCACGCTTGATCTGTTCCGCCCATACGGCATCCGCGCCACCTACTATGCCACCGGCTATAACTTCCTCGATGGCAACGCCGAGCGGCGGCAGTTCTTGGGCAACCCGACCTACGCGCTGGCAACGCCAAAGAACGGCTGGCCCGCGGATTGGTCGCAGAAGCCCTGGTTTGGCAGTGATCCATTTGGCACAGTGCAAAGCGACCCAGCCTGGTACTTTGGCGATCTGATCCCACAGCTGCTGGCCGAGCGGCAAGATATCCAAAGCCATACGTTTGCGCATTTCGCCGCCACGCACATGACCCCGGACGACTGGCGGGCTGACACCAGCACATGGAGCGAGGTGGCCAGCGACAAGGGCGTGGCCCCAGCGCGCTCGCTGGCCTTTCCCTGGTCGTCGTCCAATGGCATGAGCGACACCGACTGGAACGTGCTTGCCGAGCAGGGCTTTCGCAGTGTCACGCGCCTGCACTGGTCGCAGCGCCGCTCGGCATTGTTCCCAAAGGATGCGCAGGGCATCCCGCTCGAGCCACGCTGCCGCCCGATTCCTGGCCACCAGTCGATCCTCGGCTGTCCAGATTTCTACCTGCGCGACGGCAGCGCAGTCACGGCTACTCAGGCGATCGACCGCGCGATTGATGCCGGTGGTATGATCGACCTGTGGGCGCACACCGAGGAAGTGACCGCGCCCAGCCAGATCGCCACTTGGCGTGAAACCCTAAGCTATGCCGCCCAGAAGCGCGATGCTGGCGAACTGTGGATCGCGCCATTCAGCGAGGTGGCCGACTGGCAGCAGGCGCTCGAATCTGTGAGTATTCAGAACTCAGAATCCAAAACTCAGAATGAGCGGCAGGTCATCTCTTTTACAGTTGTGAATGATAGTAAACATAATCTGCAAGGTTTAACATTGAAACTACCAATGCAGATACAGCGCGCCAGCGTAGATGGCGTGGAAATACGCCTTTCTGACGCTGAACGTATTATTCTGAATGCCCCCGCGCAGCGGGCACTTGAGGTAATCATATGGCCCGCCTAGTCTTTCCCGCCACGCTCGCCACGCAGCTGCTGAAGCAGCGCGGCCGCTTGCGGGCCTATCAGTGGCTGTGGCTGCTGCTGTGTGTGGCTGGCACACTGGTTGCTGCCGCGCCGCGTATCTTGCTGCGCCCGCTGCTGTTCGACACCGCTGCCGTCGTTCAAGCCGATCCAGCCCGCAGCTACACACGGCTGATTACCACGCCGCCCGATGCACCAGAATATCCACAAGTGCGCGGCGAGTTCGACGCGGTGGCCAAGATCGCGCTGTCGCTGCTCCAGGTTGATGAGCAGAATGGTCAGGCGCTCTACCCGCGCTTGGGCAACCCTACCACCAGCCCGACTTTCACGATCGTTTTCGAGCCACGGCTGGATGGCCAGGTGATCGCGCGCGCCACGGCACAGGAGCCGGTTCTCGCTAGGCAGCTGGCCGATGATGGAGCCGTAGCCTTTGCGCGCAGCCTGCGTGCCGCTGGCGGGCGCGAGATATTTCGGCTGCTGCAAGGCTGGGGGCGCTACGCCGTCTCGCAAGGAGCCGGGCCGCGCGACCCGTTTCAGGCAGCAGTGCGCCAGATTTGGGTGCTGGACGCCTTTCCGCTCAATGCCCCGGTCGATCTGCGCGACCAGCCACTGACCGTGGACATGCTTTCCGCCGAAGACCAGAACGACCTGGCGCGGGCGATGGAGGTACGCGAGCAGGAGCTGCTCAAGATCGACCTGCCCGCGCTCAAGGCTCGCCGCAATGGCGCAACCGGCGCGGGCCGCGCACAACTCGATACCCAGGTGCGCCGCTACGAGGACGGGCTGGCCGCCATTCGCAGCGCCCTGACCATTCTGTACGATCGCTACGGGGCAAACTTCGACGCCGACACGCGCTCTGCTGTGTTTCGAAGCCAGCTGGCCGCGCCTGCGCAACAACGCGACCGCCAGATTCCGCTGTTGCTCGGCCTGACGACGCTGGTCGGCCTGCTGTTTGGCGGGCTGGGCGTGGCAGTCGATCGCAGCGCCGGTGTGATGCCCAAGCTACGCGAGCTGTACACCTACCGCGAGCTGGTGCGCAACCTGGTGCTGCGCGATCTGCGCGTGCGCTACAAGGGCAGCGTGCTCGGCTACCTGTGGACGCAGCTCGCGCCGTTGCTGTTGATGCTGGTGTTTCTGTTCGTGTTTAGCACGTTGCAGAAGCAGTCGATCGCGCTGTTTCCAGTTTTTCTGATTGTGGGCCTGCTGCCCTGGAACTTCTGTGCCGAAGCAGTAACCGGCGGCTCGCGCTCGGTGATCGACAATGCCAACCTGATCAAAAAGGTCTATTTCCCGCGCGAGATTCTGCCGCTGGTCAGCGTGTTCTCGGCGCTGGTCAACTTTCTACTCTCGCTGCCAATGATGTTTGTGGTGATGGCGGTGGCGCAGTGGCTGTACCCGCCGCTGCGCGCACTTGGCGGGCTGAACTTCTCTTGGACATTCGCCTACCTGCCAGTACTGATCGTCATCCAGACAATCTTTCTCGCCGGTGTGGTCTTTTTCACCAGCGCACTCTCGGTGGCCTTTCGCGATTTTGTGCATCTGATTGGTATTCTGATCCAATTCTGGTTCTTCCTGACACCGGTGGTCTACGCGCTTGATAACCAAGTCAGCGGCACGCAGGCCCAGTTATGGCGCTGGCTCAACCCCATGGCCTCGCTGATCGAGTTCTACCACGGCATTTTGTATGGCGGCGTTGCCTACACACCAGAAATTCCAGTGACAGGGCTGCCCGCACTCGATAGCGTACTGCGCGTGTTGGTCACGTCGATTGGCGTGCTGGCGGTCGGCTACTGGTTCTTCCAGCGCCGCAGCCGCACCTTTGGCGAGAGCATTTGACCACGAAGCACACAAAGAGCCGAAATATTAACCACGAAGAGCACGAAGAGCACGAAGAGCCGCAAGTACCAAAGACGAGGAACGAATAATGCCGATGCAGCTGGAGAGCACCTTACCGCTGGAGCTTGAAATATTGATTCAGAAGGTGATTGGTGCGAGTATTGAAGTGCATCGGCATCTTGGCCCTGGCTTTCTGGAAACGATTTATGAGCAAGCGCTTTGTTTTGAACTGGAACAGCGAGGAATTGCATATGTACGTCAAAAAGAGATTGCTATTCCATACAAAACAACGAAGCTAACTGGACAGCGATTTGATTTGTTTATCGAAGGCGTTCTAATCATTGAGCTAAAAGCAGTTGAAATGCTGTTGCCAATCCATGAGGCACAAATTATGTCTTATCTAAAAGCTCTTCACTTGCGAGCCGGTTTGCTCATGAATTTTAATGTAAAAATGCTCAAAAGCGGCATCAAAAGAATTGTTTTCTAATGCTGTTCGGCCCTTCGTGTTCTTCGTGCTCTTCGTGGTTTATCTGTTTGGAAGACACATGTCATATAGTATCGAGTTCAATAACGTGTCCAAGCGCTTTCTTCTGCATAAGGATCGGCGCGACAGTGTGCAGGAGCGCGTCGCGGGGCTGCTGCGCCCACGCCCCCAGCCCGAGGAGTTCTGGGCGCTGCGCGATGTCTCGTTTCAAGTGGCCCGCGGCGAAAGCATCGCGCTGGTTGGCCACAACGGCGCGGGCAAATCCACTGCGCTCAAGCTGATGACGCGCATCCTGGAGCCGACCAGCGGCAGCGTGCGATTGAACGGCCGTGTCGCCGCGCTGCTTGAGCTGGGCAGTGGCTTTCACCCCGATCTCAGTGGGCGCGAGAACGTGTTTCTGAACGGCTCGCTCATGGGCTTTGGCCGCCGCGACATGGAGCGCCGGCTCGATGAAATTGTTGATTTTTCAGGCATCGGCCAGTTCATCGACATGGAGGTCAAGCACTATTCATCGGGCATGTACACCCGGCTGGCCTTCGCCGTGGCCACCTCGGTCGATCCCGATGTGCTAATCACCGACGAAGTGCTGGCGGTCGGCGACGAAGCCTTTCAGCGCAAGTGCTTGGAGCGCATCTTTTCGTTTCGCCAACAGGGCAAGACGATTGTGTTCGTCTCGCACGGCCTCGATACCGTGCGAACACTGTGCGACCACGCGGTCTGGCTGGAGCACGGCCAGGCTCGCCTGGTCGGCGGCGCGTCCGAGGTGGTGGATGCCTATCTGGCCGAGGTCAACCGCCAGGAGGCGGTCGTTCTGCGCCAGCGCGGGCGCGAGGCCGCCAGCAGCGGCGACAGCAGCATGCGCCGTGGTAGCCGCGAGATCGAGATCGTCCAGGTCGAGCTGGTTGGCGCAAGCGGCGGCGATCAGGTCGTCTTCCAGACCCACGAGCCGTTGACTGTGCGAATACACTATATTGCCCATCAGCGCATCGAGCAGCCCGTATTCGGCATTGGCATCAACCACGAGAGCGGCTTTCTGATCGGCGGGCCGAACACTGCCTTCGCCGGCGTCGATATCGCTTTCGCCCAGGGAGCAGGCGTGGTCGAGTATGCGATCGCGCGGCTGCCGCTGCTGAACGGGCGTTATGCTGCCAGCGTCGCCGCCTATGACACAACCATGACCCATCCCTACGATCATCACGACCGGCTGTACCCATTTACTGTCCACAGTAGCCGAGGCGACGAGCGATTTGGCGTGACTGCGTTGAGTGGGAGCTGGCGAACTTAGCTGCCAAGGCCCGGAAGATACAACCGCGAAGAGCGCGAAGGCCGCAAAGGCCCGGAAGATATAACCGCGAAGAGCGCGAAGAGCGCGAAGGTTCGGAAAATTCAACCACGAAGAACACGAAGGACACGAAGGCCGAAAGAAGTATGATTATGAGATATATGCGAAAATCAGCAGCATCCTTGCGCTTTTG
>JACMIM010000398.1 GCA_014381165.1 Roseiflexaceae bacterium | reverse complement strand
TGGCAAGCAGGAGCACGACCCGCTTGCGCCGGAGCCAGCCTGGGCCGACGAAGTGGACGAACTGCCCGGCCTGGCCGACGACCTGGCCGAAACAACTGAACTCGAAGGCGTGGCCTTGGCCGACGACGAGATGATGGCCGAGGACGGCCTCGTGGACGCGCTTGACGAGCGACCGACCCTGCACGAGGAGATCGAGGCGCGGCTGCTGGCACTGTATGGCGCGGTGGCGGCCTTTACCGGCTGCGACGGCGACCCGCAGCCGTTGGCCGACGAAGTGCTAACCAAGCTCGACGCCTTTATCGCGGGGCAGCAGCCCTCAGCCCTCAGCCCTCAGCTCTCAGCCCTCAGCCCTCAGCCCTCAGCCCTCAGCCCTCAGCCCTCAGCCCTCAGCCCTCAGCCCTCAGCCTTTAACCCTCAGCCCTCGGCCCTGCCGGTCGTCTACGCCTGGCTGTTTCTACACAACCTGGGCCGGTTGAGCGACGCGACGGATTTCGCGCAGCAGAGCGTCAGCTGGATGGACGAGTGGCTGATTGGGCGGGTGCTGACCGGCCTGTTCCAGGAGCTGGGCGTGGATGGCGACCGCGCCGCGCAACAGAGCCTGCTGGTCAAAAAGCTGGTGACCTACCAGCGCTGGTTCGAGACACCCGCGCCCGACCAGGCCTACCGCGTGCTGGAACTCATCATGGGCGATCCGGGCGTGCAGCGCATGATCGGTGTGAACCGCTACCAGGGGGTGCTGTGGTTCAATCGCGAGCAGTTCGAGCAGCTGCTGGCTTGGATGCAGTTTCTGGCCGGGGTCACGATCCAGGCCGAATTAGCCGACGACCATGCGGCACAGCTCGCTAGCGCACACGCGACGATCGCCACCCTGCGCCAGGCCGCCGACCAGAGCGAGTACCAGGTCGCCAAGCTGATGCGGCTCGCCCAGGTGTAGGGCAGGCGATACCTGAACGACGAACGCCCGACCCGGCGCTGAAGCGCCGGGCTATTGGGCTTGGCGTGTGATTATCTGGTCAACGCTGCTGCACCCCGCTGGCAGCACCACCAGATAGCCCGGCGCTTCAGCGCCGGGGCATCGAACCCGCGTGCCTCGGCGCGCTTGTACAGCGTGCTACAATACCAACCAACTGTAAATCATTTCCAGGGCATAAGAGCAGGCGCGTGTGCAGGATATCGTCGATAGCATTCAATCGATAGCGCGGCAGCGCGGGCGTGGGGAAAGCGGGCCGCTGATCATGCTGCGCGCACTCGACGGCGGCCAGGGTGAGCGGATCAGCCACCTGCCGATCGATAACGACTTGGCCCAGGCCTGGCTGGCGTTGCTTGGCGAGCCGTTTCGCCCACACCAATCGGCGGCGGTGACGGCGCTGCGCCGCAACGAACCAGTGGCGCTGCTGGCCGCCAACCCGCGTGTGACCACCTCGATCTACTTACTTATCTACGCGCTTTGCGTGACGCAGGGGACATCCGCACTTCTGCTTGCGCCAGATGCACGCGCCGCTACTGCCGCGCGCGCGCGCCTGCTGTACATCAACGAGAGCCTGCCCGCGCTGTACCGCCTGCCAACCCAGTTGATCGAACCCCAGGTGCGGCCCGACCCAGCGGCGCGGATTGTGATCGCCACACCGGAAACCTTGCACAGCCGCCTGCTGCGCCACCACGATCGGGCCTGGCGGCAACTCTGGCGTAATCTTCACATGATGACCCTGCTCGACTTGCACCGCTACAGCGGCGTGGCCGGCGCACATCTGGCCGATCTGCTGCTGCGCGTTCAGCGCGTGGCCACATCGCATAGTGGCGGGGCTATCCCGCATCTGCTGGCCAGCGGCTACGAATTGCACGAGCCACTTGCTGCGCTGGAAAGCCTGTACAATGCGCCCTGGAAAATCCTTTCTGGCGACGACTTGCCGCATACGCCGACCGCGCTGGCGGTCTGGCGCAACACCGCCGACCGGCTGCGCGAGGCAGTCGACGTGGCGCGGCTGCTGCAAAAGCAGGGCTACCGCATCCACATCCTGTGCCAGCCGCTTGAAAGCGCCGCGATCACGCCGCTGGTTGGCGACATCGAGGATATCACCACCGGCACCAGCCCGCAGTCTGGCCATGTGCTGATCTGCGCAGGCCATCCGGGCGCGCAGTCGGCGGTGCGGCGGCTGCTGCGCTCGGGCTATCAGGCGGTCATTCTGATCTTGGGCGAATCGCCGCTTGAGCAGATGCTGGCGCGTCACAGCGAAACGTTGCTCAGCCAAGGGCCGAGTAACTGGCCAGCTGCGCCACTCAATGCGTATGTCACTGCGCAGCACACGCTCTGCGCCGCCACCGAGCTGCCGCTTTCCGCAACCGAGGTCGAAAGCGCCGGCATCGGCCAGATCGTCGATCGGCTGGTCGAGGGTGGGCAGCTGATCGACCTGCCCGACGAGGAGGTGGCCTGGCACGCCGGGCCAGCCGCCGGCGATCCATACGGCGATTGGAGCGTGCTGGCGGCCAGCGGCAGCGCGATCATGGCCAGAACCGAGCAGGGCCGCCAGATCGACCTGATCGACCCGAGCGCCTACGCGCGCTGGTGCTACCCCGGCGCGGCGCTGCCTGTGGTGCGCGGCGGCTTGCGCGTCACGGCCCAGGACGAGGAAAGCAACGGCATCGCCCTGCGCATGGAAACCAGCCCGCGCCGCACCTTTCCGCTGCGCCGCTGCACGGTGACGCTACGCGACCAGCGCGAAACCCGCGCGCTGTTCCTTTCCAGCCAGATCGGCTATGGGCGGGCAGTGGTCGAGGAGGAAATCTACAGCTCGCGCGAGTACACCAGCGGCGGCAGTGCCAGCGAGGTGATGATCAGGCCAGCCCAGCAGGTGCGCTGGGCCGCGCCATGCTGCTGGTTCGAGCTGCCGGTAGCCCCGCAGGTGAATGGCCAGCAGGTCGGCTGGAGCTTGGCCGGGGCGCTCTCGGCGGCCACGCTGGCCAGCTTCAGCGATCTGGTGCCGTGCCTGGATGAGCAGGCACGGCGGCTGTACCTGGTCGACGCGCAGCCCGGCGGCAATGGCCTGGCCGCTTGGCTGTACGCCCACGCCGAGGACATGCTGCCGCTGGCCTATGATATTGCGCTGGCCTGCCGCCATGATCCATTGTTAGAGCCGTGGGCGCGTGCCGACATGGACTGGCTGCTGCCGATGCTTGGCCGCC
>JACMIM010000397.1 GCA_014381165.1 Roseiflexaceae bacterium | reverse complement strand
TAGTTCGTTGATGATGAGCGGCATCTGTTTGGATGTGGACACAAGCAAAGCAGACAAACCAATCGCAGTGGCGTTGGCTTCAACAGCCTTGGTGATGATCGTCTCCGCAGGGACTTGCTTACCGAGGTCAATCACTGTGTAACCGTTGTTGGCGAGAATGGTCTTGACGAGGTTCTTACCGATATCATGCACATCGCCATACACCGTGGCCAGCACCACCTTGCCCTTGCTCGAACCTTCGAGCTTGTCCAGGTACTGCTCCAGGTAGGCCACACTTTTCTTCATTACCTCGGCGCTTTGCAGCACGAACGGCAGAATCAGCTGGCCTGAGCCAAACAGCTCGCCAACCTCTTTCATCGCTGGCAGCAGCACGCTGTTGAGGATGTCGACTGCTACCAGCCCGCGTGGCGACGACTGCGTTTGCTCGTCTTTCACGGCAATCACCGCATCCTCTAGCTGCCAGCCGCCAGCCGCCAGCCCGCGCGCCAGCAGTTCGTCGATGTCCACGTCCACGCCCTCTTTCTTGCGATGCAGAATCTTCCAGTGCAAGCGCTGGGCGGTGGTCATGTCGGCAGTTGGGTCGCTTTTGCCTTCGCTCTCGGCTGCGGCGGTGTGCTCATAGAACTGGATGAAGCGCGCCAGCGCGTCCTCGTGCTGGTTGAAGATTAAATCCTCGCAAATTTGGCGCTGCTCTGGCGGCACCTCGGCATAGGGCGTGATGTGCGCTGGGTTGATAATCGCCGTATCTAGCCCAGCCTCGACCGCATGCTTGAGGAACACCGAGTTCAGTGCGGCGCGGGCGTGTGGTGCCACACCGAACGATAGGTTCGAAACACCCAGCGTGGTGAAGCAGCCCGGAATGTGCTGTTTGACCAGCCGGATGCCGTCGAGCGTCTCGATCGCGGCGCGGCGCAGCTCCTCCTGGCCCGTGGTGATCGGAAAGGTCAGCACGTCGTAAACCAGCGCCTCGTGCGGCACACCAAACTCGTCGCGGGCGATCTGGGCGATCCGCTTGGCGACCTCCAGCTTGCGCTCGGCGGTGTGAGCCATGCCTTCTTCGTCGATCGTCATAGTTACCACCGCCGCACCATAGCGGGCGACCAGCGGCATGACCTTGTCGATCTTCTCGCCGCGCCCGCCTTCCAGCGACACCGAGTTGACCAGTGCGCGGCCAGGGTACATTTCCAGCGCGGCCTGGAGCACATCCTGTTCGGTGGTGTCGATCACCAGTGGCAGCTCGATGTTCAGGGTCAGCTTCTTCAGCAGCTTGACCATCTGCTCCTTTTCGTCCGGGCGCTCGGTCATCGCCACACAGACATCAAGCATGTGTGCGCCGCTGTCGACCTGTTCGCGCGCCACCTCGACGACGCCATCATAATCGTCGTTTAGCAGCAGCCGCTTGACCCGGCGCGAGCCGAGTGTGTTGACGCGCTCGCCGATCAGCGTCAGCGTGACATCCTGGCGCAGCGCGCTGGCTTTGATGCCCGAAGAGATACTGGGGATGTACTCGACTTCGCGCACAGGGCGCGCGCGGTCGTAGCCCACCACCTCGCGCAGCCGGGCGATGTGCGCCGGGGTGGTGCCGCAGCAGCCGCCGATCACCGCCACGCCATACTCACTGACGAACTCGCCCAGGATGCGGGCGAATGGCTCAGGCTGCATGGGAAATGTCGCCACGCCGTCGACCTCGATCGGCAGGCCGGCATTGGGGATGCACGAGATCGGCAGGCGCGAATGCGAGGTCAGATACTCGATCGCGGCGCGCATGTGTTCGGGGCCGGTCGAGCAGTTCAGGCCGATCACATCTACTGGCATGGCTTCCAGCGTCGCGATCACCGCAGGCACCTCGGTGCCCAGCAGCATGCGCCCCGAAAGATCGAGGAAAATTTGGGCCTGGACCGCTACATCTGGCCGATTGAGTTCGGCTTTCGCGCGGCGGATGCCGTCGAGCGCGGCCTTGACT
This sequence comes from Roseiflexaceae bacterium, assembly GCA_014381165.1. Lineage (GTDB taxonomy): Bacteria > Chloroflexota > Chloroflexia > Chloroflexales > Roseiflexaceae > JACMIM01. The sequence goes on along the minus strand of JACMIM010000397.1, from coordinate 821 downwards.
TCAAGAATATCGACACTGGTTTCGATCAGCAGCACATCCACGCCGCCGGCAATCAAGCCGATCGCCTGCTCGCGGAAAATCTCGGAAAGTTCGTCGAAGCTGATATCGGACAGCGCTGGATCGTCGGATGAGGGTAGCTTGCCGGTCGGCCCCATGGAGCCAGCCACATAGCGTGGGCGGCCATCGCGCGCCTCAAAAGCATCGGCTGCCGCACGGGCCAGCCCAGCCGCGTGCGCGTTCAGCTCGTGTGTCTGGTCGCCAAGGCCCCACTCCTCGAGGCGCAGCCGGGTCGATTGAAACGTATTAGTTTCCAGCACATCGCAGCCGGCGGCAAGAAAGCTCTCGTGGATGCTACGCACTAGTTCAGGCCGCGTCCAGGCCAGGTAGTCGCGGTTGCCATTGGTGCGCTCACCGCCGAAGTCCTCGACCGTCAGGTCGAAGGTGTCAAAGCTGGTGCCCATCGCACCGTCGTAGATCAACACGCGGCTTTGGAGTGCCTGAAGATAGCTTGGTTTCATGTGTTTTTTCCTACAAAAAACCCCCACACAGCGTGTGAGGGCTCGACAGCGGTATCTCGCCTCATCTCTCAGCTCGCGCTGCAGGAATTGGCACCCCTAAGTGTTCCAAATTGCAGATTGCCGAACAATCTGCAATTAGAAAAGGTTGCCGGGGCTTCGTTGGGCCGTTCCCTCCACCCCTCGTGATGAGCACTATTCACGGTTGTAATGCGCAGTATAGCATGGAATGGGTGGCGAATCAATCAGATGGGTGGGATTCAAACTTTTGCGCCGCCACCACGGCCACCGGATGAATCCGGCGTC
>JACMIM010000396.1 GCA_014381165.1 Roseiflexaceae bacterium | reverse complement strand
GGTGAACTCGACCAGTTTGCGCAGCGCGGCTTCGGGCGCCAGGTCTTCGAGATGCTGCTCTGATTCGATGGCGCGCATGCGGCGATAAGACTCTTCCAGCACAGCCACGTACAGGCCTTCCTTGCTGCCGAAATAGTAGTAAATCATGCGCTTGCTGGTCTTGGTGGCGGCCGCAATCTCGTCGATACGCGCGCCGCTCAGACCCTTCTCGGCAAACTCGGCTGTTGCCACTTCGAGGATGCCGGCCATGGTGCGGGCCGGGTCGTTGGTGCGGGGCGTGGCCAATACTTTGGCCACCGGGCTGGCGGCTTTTTCAGCAGCGCTTCGGGTGGTCATTTTCTTTGGAGGCAAAGAATGTACTAACTCGTTCATTCCGAAAGTATAGGATGCGGCCGTCCGCAAGGGAAGCACATGCGATCTGCCGCCGTGATGGCGCACTGCAGCGACGGCGGGACTCCGCCGCTCCGTTTGACGCCACCATCGCTAAACGCCGCCGTGCAATCTGCACGAACCGCCACATCACCAATTCAGGACCGCACGGCAACCGCCGTGCGACCCCAATCGTGCGCCGCGAGTAAATCGATCACCAACTGCTGGTTTTTGGTAACCGGCCGCTCGCCCTGCAAAAACACACCGACATTGCGTACGATCGGGCAGTCGGAGGTCAACACATAACCCAGCTTCGCCGCTCGCGCAATCGACAGCGGCATGAAGGCAACGCCGAAGTCTGCGCGCACAAAGGTCTGGATCCAGTCTTCGCGCTCCGATTGATGCACCACGTCCAGGTCAATACCGCGCTGCTCCAGCAAACGACCGATGTAGGTAGAGAACTCGCACATCATGCGTTCGCAATAGTGCTCACGGTGTAGCTCTGTCATCTCGATGTGGCTGCGGCCGTTGAACCGATGGTTGCCGCCGACTGCCACCACATAGTCCTCGCTGAAGAGCGTTGTGGTCTTGAATCGCTTCGGGATCTCGTAGGCTGAACACATGATGCCCAGATCGATATCGCCCCGATCGAGTGCGTCCGTCAACGACTCGAAACTGCCTTCGCAAAAGCGCAGCTCGATCGCGCCCGGTTCGTCCTGGCTTCCCATGAAGCCGGGCAATAGATGCTCGAAATCGACCGTGCACATCACGCCCACACGCACCACCTCCCTATGCTCGCGCGTGAAACGGCGCGCCAGTTCGCCGGCCTGGGTCGCACTGTCGTAGACCTGACGAAAATTGGGCAGCATGACGCGACCGAGTTCAGTGAGTTGGACGGCGTTCTTGGTGCGGTCGAAGAGCCGCCCACCAACGGTTTCCTCAAGCCGCTGGATCGCCTTGGTCAGCGCCGGCTGGGAGATGCAGGACCGCTCAGACGCACGCGTGAAATTCAGCGTGTCGGCGGCGGCCAAGAAGTAGCGGATCTGATAAAGCTCCATAGTGGAAATTGGTCGTAATATCGGCTCGAAAATTACAACGGGCCCGATAACCCTCGCTTATCGGGCCATGAATTCTTGCCATTTCCTCTGCCTGCGCTACGTGCCTAGGATTCGTTCCATCGGGCGAGCCTGTACTGGTGGCAACTGTTATCAGTACCAACTCCACGATCACAAGGGGCACCTGCAAAGGTGGCTTCCTTCTCGTCACACACGAAGCCCTTCCCATTTGGAGTTAACAGCATGAAGACCTCACACACCGCCAGCCTTTTCGCAGCCTCGTTGCTGCTGTCTTTCGCCGGGGCAGTTCATGCCCAGGGCTCCG
>JACMIM010000395.1 GCA_014381165.1 Roseiflexaceae bacterium | reverse complement strand
TCGGGTGGTGTTTCGGAGTCGTGTGTCATACTCGTATTGAAAATGGGGTACGCGGGCTGGGGCGGGTTTCAAACCCGACCCTGCCCGCGTACCCCCGCCGCGTCTATCCTACTACAACGGCTTCGCTGCCCAGCATGCCACGCAGCGGGCCGAGCAGATCGTCGCTCGTGCGCACGGTGTGGTGCGGCTTGATCACCACGCGGCTGGCCTGATTGAACAGCGTGATCAGCACCTCGTCCTCGCCCTCGTAGGCGCGCAGCAGCTCGTCGACATCCTGCATCATACGTATGTCGGCGTCGAAGTCGCGCGTGCGCGAGAAGCTCAGGTGCAAGGTGTGCTTCGAGCCGTTGGCCACCGGCGCGGCTGCGGCGTGGCCATTGCCATTGCCATTGCCATTGCCATTCGTGCTGACCTTGACCCGCGATTTGATCACGCTGATCGGGCCGGCATCGGCGGGCGCGGCCTCTTGGTTCCCGGCGCTAAAGCGCCGGGCTAGTGGATCCGGCCCGCTGGCTGCGGCGTCGGTGGGCGTGTCGGCTGGGTGTGGCGCATCGTTCAGCGGCGGCAGGTTCTGCTCCAAGCTCATAGCAACCCCATCGAAATCCATGTCGGCTAGTACATCATCGGCCCCCGCCCCGCCGGTAAAGTGCCGGTTTCGCGGGTCTGGCCCTGCGCTGGTAGTCCCTGACCCCTGAACCTTGGCCGCTGATCGCTGCATTGTTTCCAGCGGTTTAGCTGATTCGAGCAGCAACTGGATCGCATCGTCCTTGCGGCCGCGGTCGACTTTGGCAGTGATACAGAGCAGCGCGTCTTCGACCAGCAGGTCTTTGGTCTTCTCGTAGGTCTTTGGAAAGACCACCAGTTCGAGCGACGCTTCCATGTCCTCGAAGGTGGCGACCAGCATGGAATCGCCTTTTTTGGTGGCCAGCTTGCGCGTGGCGGTGATCATACCGCAGAAGGTCAACACCTGGCCAACCATTTCGTCGGCGATCGCGCCAAGCATGGTCACGCCGCTGAGGTCGGCAGTTTCCAGGGCGTTGGCGATCGGATGGTTAGAGACATACATGCCCAGCAGCTCTTTTTCCCAGCCCAGCGCCTCTTTGTCGTGCTGCGGCTCCTGCCGAATCGGCGGCAGCGGGATGGACTGGACGGATGCGCCGGGGCTGTCGCCGCCGGCCATGAATTCGAACATGCTGGCCTGGCCAGCCTCGCGCGCTTTCTGCGCCTCGACGCCCGCCGCCAGCATCTGGTCGAGCACGGCGCACTTCTGGTGGCGCGTGCCGGGAAAGGCGTCCATCGCGCCACACTTGATCAGGCTTTCCAGCACGCGCTTGTTGAGCGCACTGCGATGCACCCGGTCGCAGAAGTCCTCGACGCTTTTGAACGGGCCGCCCTGCTCACGCGCTTCGATCGCCGCCTGCACCGGGCCGGAGCCGACATTGCGAATGGCGGACAAGCCGAAGCGAACGCCCAGCCGGTTGGTATGGTCGAGCGCCTGACCTGCGGGCAGCTGCTCCATCGAGAAGCCCTCGTTGCTGCGGTTCAAATCGGGCGGCAGCACGGCCACGCCCAGCCGCCCGCACTCGGCGACCGATTTGGCCACATCCTCGATCTGGCCGACGGCGGCGGTCAGCACAGCGGCCATGTACTCGGTCGGGTGATTGGTTTTCAGCCAGGCGGTCTGGTAGGACAGCAGGCCGTACAGGGTCGAGTGCGGGCGGTTGAATGAGTAGCCAGCAAACGGCTGGATGAGATTCCAAAGCTCGTTGGCCTGATCTTTGGTCAGCCCGTTCTTGGAGCAGCCGTCCTTGAAGCGCGGCTCTTCAGCCGCCATCATCTCTTTATTCTTCTTGCCAATCGCCTTGAGCACGATATAGGCATTGCCCAGCGTGTAGCCGGCGATCGCCTGGAGCAGCTGCATGATCTGCTCCTGGTAGACGATCACGCCATACGTATCTTCGAGAATCGGCTTGAGAATCGGGTGCAGGTACTTGACATCGCGAGGGTTATTCTTGTTGTGGATATAGAGCGGAATCTGCTCCAGCGGGCCGGGCCGGTACAACGCCACCATCGCATACAGGTCATCCACACGGGTCGGCTTGAGCTGCATGAGATAGCGGGTCATGCCCGCGCTTTCCAGCTGAAACACATTCTTGGTTTCACCGCGGCTGAGGCCCACAAAGGTTTTTTTGTCGTCGAGCGGAATGTCGGCTAGCTCGATCGGGCGGCCGCTAGTCTGTTCGATATACTTCAGCGCCTCGGCCACAATCGACAAGTTCGACAGCCCCAGGATATCCATCTTGAGCAGGCCCATCTTGGCCAATGTCGGGCCTTCAAAGGCCACCATGAAGGCGTTCTCGTCCTTCGATGTGCGCTGGAGCGGC
>JACMIM010000394.1 GCA_014381165.1 Roseiflexaceae bacterium | reverse complement strand
TCACCAGCGTGGCACCGTCCAGCAGCAACGCTGGCAGCTGGTAGGTCAGTGATTTGCCCGCGCCGGTGGGCAGCACGCCCAGCACGCTGGCCCCGCTCAACACCTGCGCGATCACAGTTGCTTGGCCGGGGCGCAGCGCCTCAAAGCCGAAGTGAGCGCGCAGCGCTGCCAGCGTCTCAGCGGGCACAATGCCCTCGTGGTGTAGCTCCAGCAGCTCGACCGTCGGCGCGGCTTCCACGTCCTGGGGCGTGGCTATTCGGTCGATACCCAATTCATCCTGCAAGGCGCGGCGTTCGGCGGCGCGCAGTTCGGCCAGCTGTGCGTCGAGCCTGCCCGCTTCGAGCTGATCGCCAAGCGCCAGGGCCGCCTCGTGTAGCAGCTGGAGATCGCGCACGGCGGGCTGGATGTGCGCAGGCAGCCGGTCGAGGCGCTGGCGCAGCAACGTTTGGGCGTGGGCGGGATCGCCACGGGCCAGCGCCAGCTCGGCAACGGCGCGGAACGGCTCAGAGCCTTCGGGCAGCAGTTCGGCGGCGCGGGAAAGTGCGCTGGCGGCATCGGCGAAGCGTTTTTGGCGGCGGAACAGGTCGGAACGGGTGCGCCAGGATGTCGCATCCTCAGGCTGCACGATCAGCGCGTGGGCAGCCTCGAACGCGCCAAGCGCGGCCAGGGCACGAATACGAGCGTTGCGGCGGCTCTGGCTCATGCCGCGCTCGGCATCGATATCGTCCAGCATCACGAGCGATTCATCGGCCTGGCCAAGCTCGATCAACAAATTGGCGCGCATCTCGCGCAGCGTAGCCAGCTGCGGGCTGCCCTGAAGCCAAACCTCGACACAGGCCAGCGCAGCGGGCTGCTGGCCCCAGCGGGCCAAGTACTCGACCAGCTTCTTACGGCGCTCGCCGGTGATATGGCCAAGCACATGGGCGGGCAGTGTGGTTAAGGCGTCGATAGTGGTGTCCATAATGTTACCGCAGGTGCCGCAGAGCTTCATGAGAAGCTACGTATATACCGTACAAATCGCACAAAAGATACGCCTACTCATACGTCTCGGTCAGAAACCAGATCGTACCGACCTTGACCGCAGGAACACTACTATCCTCGCGGCCAATGATTGCGCTGAGTGGGGTTTCCTGCTCGTCGATAAGTGAGCCATCGCGCAACACCTGCCAGAAGACGCGGCCATTCTCGATCTCGACGAGTGTACGTTGGCCAGGGTTGGCTGGGGCACTGATATCGTCCCAGCGAATCTCCAGTGTAAACTGTTCGTTGAGCGCGACCGCGCTACGCAGCTCACTGGCGTAGCTGTCGAGCATCGCGCCGAGCGCCACGCGCTGGTCGTCGCGCTCACTCGGTGCGAAATAGTCGGCTAGCCTGGCAGCCCAGCGGTCGCGCACCGAATCGCGCTGAATCTGCGGGTCGCGCAGCGCCCGGCCAAACTCCTCAAAAAACGTCTGCACCACATCGACCGGCGTCGCGCCGCCACCAATGCTACCAAGCTCGACTTGGGGCGCGGCAGGGCCACAGGCGTTGAGCAGCAGCAGCACGATCAGGCCGCACCAAAAGCGCAACCAGCAAGCCAAGCGGTGTGTATGCAAGCGCATCATAGGGCACAAAGTATAGCATATTGGGCAAAGCAGTCGGCGGGTCAGAGGTGTGGCATACACGTTTGCGCCGCCACCACGGCCACCGGATGAATCCGGCGTCTGCTACGCCGAAACGCGCTGAAGCGCGTTCAGGTTGTTCAACGCGCTGAAGCGCGTTTCGCATACCAGCAGCGGGTTTCAACCCGCCTGCGCCGAGTGCGTGCGCAAGAACAGACGCCAGCACCCAGCGGAGTTTGCGGCTCAACCGCAACCTTTTTTTGATCTTTGCTTTTCTGCATGGTATACTTCCGCACATTCATGCTACCTGCACCAACTTCTCACCTATTGCTTCCATATGCTCCTTTGTACGCACAGCGAATTTCGCAGCCTGTGCGCGCTTGGCGTGCAGCAAATGGTAGGCATGAGCGCCCTGGCGCGCTGGTACTTGAGGGCTATTGTTCGGATTCTACGCGGCTGCTACCATGATAAACGATGTGCTATATGGTACGAATCGAAGGAGCAATGATGTTCGCACGTTCGCCCCGCCGCGCCCTCGCCCTGCTGGGCGTGCTAGCGCTGGCGCTGACATTCCTCAACCCAGCCACGCCCGTGGCGCAGGCGGCCGCCGACCGCCCGGTCATGGCCTTCTACTACCCGTGGTACGAACCATCCGACTGGACGTACAGCCGTATGAGCGATCTACCCGCACCGGCCTACAGCAGCGGCGATGACGCAGTGATTCGCCGCCACATCCAGCAGGCCGACGATGCCGGCATCGACGCGCTGATCTGCGCCTGGTTTGGCCCAAATGAGGAGCGCATCAACGCGCGATGCCGCCGACTGATGGATTTGGTCGAGGAAAGTGGGCGCGACCTCAAGGTGGCGATCATGCCCGAGCAGGCCGCCTGGAATTCGCTGAATAATATCGATGCGCTGGCCAATGCGTTGGGCGTGCTCCAGCGCGAGTTCATGAATCGGCCCAGCTACTTCATTTTTCAGGGCAAGCCGCTAGTTTCGTTCTTTGGGCTGAATTCGCTTGGCGGGGTTGAAACCTGGCAGGCGCTGCGCGACCGCGCCGACAGCGGGCGCACGATGTTCTGGTTCGGTGGTAGCGACAACTTCGCCTTTCTCAACGCATTCGATGCGCTGTACTACTTCGACATCACCTGGGAGCGCTCGCCCGGCGCGGCCATGAACTCATACGGCGGGCGGCTGGCGACCTACAACAAAGCCAATGGCCAGAATCGACCGTTTATCGCCACCGTGATGCCAGGCTACGACGACCTCAAGGTGCGCAATGGGCACCGGCGCGACCGCGAGAACGGCGCGTACTATCGCGGCACCTGGCAGACCGCGATCGATAAGAACGCCGCCGCCGTGGTGCTAACCAGCTTCAACGAGTTCTTCGAGGGCTCGCACATCGAGCCATCCGAGCAGTATGGCGATCTCTACCTACGCCTGACCCGCGAATTAAGCGACAACTTCCGCGCCCGTGTCGGCCAGGCTCCCGCGCCGCAGCCGCAGCCCCAACCCCAGCCCACCACCGGGCGCTGCCGCGACTTCGCCGAAACCGGCCACCGAGTTTGCGGGCGCATCCTGGAGTACTGGGAGCAGAACGGTGGGCTGCCGGTGTTTGGCTTTCCGATCACCGGCCAGTTCGAGGGCCAGGTCGAGAACCGTGCGCGCCAGATGCAGTGGTTCGAGCGCAAC
>JACMIM010000393.1 GCA_014381165.1 Roseiflexaceae bacterium | reverse complement strand
GTAATCCGGGGACAACATTCATGACAGCTTCCAGCATGCCACTGCTTGAAATTACGAATCTCACGGTCAATTACGGTGGCATCCAAGCCTTGCAGGATATCAGCCTGGTGGTACATCCTGGCGAGGTTGTGACCCTGATTGGGGCCAATGGTGCGGGCAAAAGTACAACGCTGCGCGCGATCTCGCGGCTGGTCAGCCCGCGCAGTGGCCGGATTGTGTACGACGGGCGCGACCTGGCGCGGCTGCGGGTCGACCAGGTTGTGCGGGCCGGTGTGGCGCAGAGTCCCGAAGGCCGCCGGGTGCTGGCCCGCCAATCGGTGTACGATAATCTGCTGCTGGGCGCGTTTACACGGCGCGACCGTGCGGGTATTCAGCAGGACATCGAGGCGCAATTCCAGCGCTTTCCGCGCCTGGCCGAGCGGCGCACCCAGTTGGCCGGCACGCTTTCCGGCGGCGAGCAGCAGATGCTGGCGATCGCGCGCGCATTGATGTGCCGCCCACGCCTGTTGCTACTGGACGAACCTAGCCTGGGTTTAGCCCCGCTGATCGTGCGCGAGATTTTCCGTATTATCAGCACGCTCCGCGAGGCCGGCGTGACGATTCTGCTGGTCGAGCAGAACGCCAAGCTAGCGCTCCAGGCCGCCGACCGGGGCTATGTGCTTGACGCTGGCCGTGTGACGATCAGCGGCCCTGGCCATACGCTGATCGACGACGAGCGGGTCAAACAGGCGTATTTAGGCTAGAGCGGCGAATTCAGAATTCGGACGATCTCAGTGATGATCGAGCGCTGCAAAGCCATGTTCACCTAGCCAGGCTGCGCAGCGCTCGGGCCACCACGAGACCAGCGGGTCGCTCTGGCCCATGCCGAAGCCATGGCCGCCGCGCTCGGCGATGTGCAGGGCGAACGGCACGCCATGCGCCTGAAGCGCCGCCGCATACAGTAGGCTGTGTGCGCAGGAGACGCTGTCGTCGGCGGCGTGCATGAGAAAGGCCGGCGGCGTCTGCGGCGAAACATTCAGGTGTGTGGAGAAGCGTTCGAGTAGCTCTGGTGTCGGTGCTGGCCCAAACAGTGCCTCGCCGCACCATTCGTGGCCGCCCACGCTTTGAAGATTAATCACCGGGTAGATCAAGATTTGAAGATCGGGCTGTGCGCTTTGCGGCAGCTCAGGGTCGGCGGCCACCGCCTCGGTCGCGGCCAAGGTCGCCAGCATCGAGACCAGGTGCCCACCCGCCGAGAAGCCCAGCGTGCCAATGCGTTGTGGGTCGATGCCCCATGTGCCAGCCTTGGCTCGCACGACGCGCACCGCGCGGGCTAGATCGTCGAGCGCTGCGGGGTGCTTGTGCTGCGGGTGCAGGCGGTAGCGCAAGATAAACGCGGTGATGCCGAGTTCGCACAGCCATTCGGCCAGCGGCTCGGCCTCGTGTTCGGCATGCATAACGTAGCCGCCGCCAGGGCACACGATTATCGCCGCGCCGGTCGCCCGCTCTGGCGGCGGCGCGAGCATGGTCAAGGCGGCGCGCGCACCGGGTGGCTCATCCTGCACACCCGGCGCGCGCGGTCGCAGCTCAATATTGACATAAGTATTCATCAAGAACTACCTTTCGTGCCACGCCCCGGCGCAACCGCGCCGGGGCGCTGATAAACATGTACAAATAAACCCGGACACATTGCTGCTATCGATCTAAAGCTCTCGGCTAGCGCTACGAAGCCCGCCTGCGGTGGGCAAGGAAGTATCGAATAGTTGTTTCGTTGGTTTGTGGAATTGACCAACCAAAGAAAAAAAAAAGATAGATGTTGCCAGCTGCCGCCGGGGGAAGTGGCC
>JACMIM010000392.1 GCA_014381165.1 Roseiflexaceae bacterium | reverse complement strand
TAGCTCAATATCAAATCTCGTGTTCGCAACCTTTGAGAGTGGGCAAGGGAGCAGGGAGACAACCATGGCGAAGTTCACATAGCTTAACTACCGTGATGGCGGCTGGGTTGCGTCGAGCAGTGGCCTGTTTCTGGTCGCGCTTGGCCCCATGCTGATCGCCAGTCCAATCGCCGGTTGGCTCTGCGACCGTTTCGACCGGCGGCGGCTTTTGATTGCAAGCGAACTGCTTTCCGGTGCCGCTGTGATTGGGCTGGTCTTCGCCCGCGACCTAGCGCTCATTTACACACTGCTTGCACTGGAGTCGGGCTTCAGAGCGCTGATGGCACCGGCGCGGCAGTCGGCGCTTCCGCAGATTGTTAGCGCTGCTGAGCTACCACGCGCCAACGCGCTACTCCAGCAGCTTGAGGGGGTGTTGAAAATTGGTGCGCCGCTGGCCGCCGGGGCGCTGCTGACGGTGCTGCCGCCTCACCAGGCCATGTTGCTCGACGTAGTTTCGTATGTGTTGTCGGCGTTCGCTCTGATGCTGTTGCCCGCACTGCTACCGGCTCGCGCAACGGTCGGCGACAGCGTGCGCCAGCCGCGCGTCGTCGGCTCGCTGCGAGCAACGCCGCGCCTGTTAATTCTGTTTGTGCTGATCTTCTGCACAACCTGGATTATCATGGGCTTCGATGTGCTGGCATCGTTGGTCGTGCGCGATACGCTGCGTGGCGACGAACGCTTCTTTGGCATGCTGATAAGCATGGTCGGCCTGGGCACATTAGCAAGTTCGGCGCTGGTGCTGTTGCGCAAACAGCAGCCTGATCCATGGCGCGACGTTGTGGTGGGCGTGCTGCTCCTCGGCGCGCTGCCAGCGGCCATGGCCGCATCGGCGGGGGTTGACCTAGCGGCGGCGCGGCTGATTGTTGCGCTCGGCTGTGTGGTAGGCGGCTTTGGAACAGGCCTCGCAGTGGTACAGATCGGCACACTGCTCCAGCGCCTCGCGCCGCCGACGTTGCTTGGCCAGTTCAGCGGCCTGTTCCATGCTACCGCAGTCGGTGGCCAGCTGGTAGCACTGCTGACCCTTCCGCTGATCGTTCCGGCGCTGATTTCGGCGACAAGCTATTTTTCGGCAATGGGCGTGGCATTGGTCGTGGTGGTTGGCGCGACGCTCGTGTTGCTGGGCGTTACGCGTGCGCCTGCACCGCTGGCTGCGGCCTGACGGACGGGCTATAATGCGCTTCATATCGTATGCTGTGGAGCGTAGAGATGGCAAATATAACCGCGCAGTACGGCTGGGAACTGGTCGAATCGGCGGCGCTTGAGCTAGATATTGCGATCTCGCTGGCCTGCCGGGGTGTGCCTTCGGCATTTGTGGGGCCTGAGGTGCAGGTGTTGGTCGACCAGGCCGCTACCTGGGCCACCGCGTGGCTTGAACTGATCGGGCCACAAAAGAGTTGGCTGGCAGTCTGTGAGCCACTTGCGGCGCTAGCGGGCGTCGTGACCGAGCGCGATTATTCTCGCGCCAGCAGGGCCATGCGCGGCCTCAGCATCGAACAGGCGCTGGCACAGGTTCAGTCGGCGGTGCGTGAGCGCGGGCTGCCGCCGGTTGCTGAGGGCACGCCCGCCGAGCAGTTGGCGCTGCTGCGCACACAGCTTGATAACTTGGCATTCCACGATCTGGGCTTCGACCAGGAACGGCGGCCCGATGTGGTCAGGCAGCATACGAGTGAGCTACGCCGCGCGGTACGCTTTCTTGGTGGTGGCGATCTGCACAAGCCGGGCTGGCAGCTGCTCGACCAGTTCTATCACGAAATCTACGCGCCATGGCGGGCGCAGCGAGCTGGTGTGATGACACAGGCCCGCGAGCGCGCCAGGCAAGCGCTGGGCGGTGAAGCGGGTGCGTCGCCGCCCGCCTTGGAATGGCTGCCGCCGCAGAACCCACTGCTGCGCGTTCCCGAGCTACATGCCGCCGCACAGGGTTGGACTGTGCCGATCGGTTTTTTGATCGAGCCATTCGGTTTATTCGACGCTTCATACATTTTCGATGGTATGGTGATCGCCAGCTGCGCCGAGCCAAGCCAGCTTTATCGCGATGCGTTGAGCTACACCGCTGATCTGGCCCGCCGTCTCCAGGCGCTGGCCGACCCAACCCGGCTGATTATGCTGCGCATGCTGCGTTCGCTCGGCGTCAGCAACACCTCGATTGCAAACTACCTTGAGTTGGCCCGCCCGACTGTCAGCATTCACGCGAAGATTCTGCGTGAAGCTGGCCTGATTAGCACGGTTGCAGAGGGGCGCGCCGTGCGCCACGAGATCGATCCCACTGAGGTACGGCGACTGTTTCGTGAACTCGAACAGTTTCTCGATCTACCCGAATGATGCTAATTAGGAACATTTGTTCTTACCGCACCCCTGTGCTATAATGCCGCGTAGATACGAGCACATACCTGTAAACGGAGCTGGCTATGAACACCACGCTTGATCGCCGTACCCTCCAGCGGCGGCTCGACGAAGAATTTCCCGACCTCGAACTGCATAAATGGTACATGCAGTACCGCCAGCTCAAGTTCAGCTGCCCCGACGCCGTACTGCTCTATCGCATGGGCGATTTCTACGAAACCTTCGACGACGACGCGAAACTCTTGGCTGAGAAGCTTGAGGTCACGCTGACCTACAAAGCTTTTGCCAACGAGCGTGGCAAGAGCGCCAAGAGTGGTGGCGAGCGGCGCTGCCCCATGGCTGGCTTGCCCTACCACGCCGTCGAGCGCTACACCACCGGGTTGGTTGGCGCGGGCTATCGCGTGGCGATCGCCGAGCAGATCAGCGAGACGGCCTCGAGCAAAAAGGACACGCGGCCAAAATCGGTGTTCGCCGGCGGTGTCGAGCAGGGCGAGGCGCGCAAAGGCATGGTCGACCGCGAGATCGTGCGGGTGCTGACGCCGGGCACGATCACCGAGACGACCATGCTGCAAGCTGTGCAGAACAACTACTTGGTTGCGCTGATCGCCGAACATGGCAAGGTCGGGTTGGCCTACGCCGATCTCAGCACGGGCGAGTTCGCCTGCACAGAGTTTGCCGGCGAGCGCGCGCTTGATAACGCCCAGGGCGAGCTGGCCCGCCTGAATGCTGCCGAGGTGCTGGTACCAGAGGACGAGAAGCTGCGCCTGCCTGGCCTCGCGCCGTCGAGCGCCAAGCTGAC
>JACMIM010000391.1 GCA_014381165.1 Roseiflexaceae bacterium | reverse complement strand
GTCGTTGCACCGCCTGCTGAAAGAGACTCTCGTTTCCGGCAAGCACGAGAAACTGTTTGGGGAAGCCTGCGCGCGAGAGCGGCCACAGGCGCGTGCCGGAACCGCCGCAGAGGATGACAGGCTGGATGGTTCGTGATTCGTTCATCGCGGTTCGCGGTTCGCGGTTCGCGGTTCGTGGTTCTGACCTTCTGCCAGGGCGCAGCCGCTCGCAGCGTCGCGCCGATGTCGATCTTGCCGCGCCGTGGATCGCCGGGGGCGCTGCGAATGTGCCGCCCGCGCCGCCCGGCGACGCTGCCACGCGAGCCGGTTTTGCCCCGGCGCAGCGCCCTGAACGGCAACCGTTCCAACTCGGCGGGCAGCTCGGCCATCAGGGCCTCGAAGACCTGCTCGGCGGGTGGCTGATCGCCCGGCGCGGGTTCCCGGCGCTGAAGCGCCGGGCTATTGGGTTCGGTGGAATCGGCGGGCTGTGTATTTTCGGCGGGCTGGTTCTGCGGTTCTTGGTTCTGCGGTTCCTGGCTCTGCGATTCCTGGCTCTGCGGTTCTGCGGTTCTGCGGTTCTGCGATTCTGCGGTTCTCTGTTCTTTGTTCTCTGTTCTCTGTTCTGCGGTTCCAGCTTCTTGGTCTTCAACCTGCGTCGGCGCGCGCGTGGCCCGTGGCAGGATTACCAGGCGCAGCGCAAGTTCTAGGTCGTCCTGCTCGACCTGATTGCGCAGGCTGAGTGCGGCGCTAGCGCAGGCCGCATAGGCGGCGAAGCCATCGGCGCGGTGGCCCTCGACGCCCAATGCCAACGCGGCGGCGGCGAGCTGCGCCACCTGCTGATCGTCGATCTGCACATCGGGCAGCGCGGCGCGTGCGGCGGCGACCAAGTTTTGCAGCAGCTCAAGCTCTTCGGAATCGACCGCAGGAGAAACATTTCTGCGTACCACCTCGGCGCGGGTCGGCGCGTCGGTGTGCGCGGGCAATGCTACCCACAAGCCAATCCGGTCGAGTAGGTGGCGGCGCGGCTGGCCCTCGGCGGGGTCGTAGGAGGCCAGCAACACAAAGCGGGCGGGTGCGCGGCTGGAGATGCCCTCGCGCTCGATCCGCAGCTCGCCACTGTCGAGCGCGCCGAGCAGTGTGTTAGCGGCGGCGTCGGGCAGCAGGTTGAGTTGATCGGCGTAGAGTGCGCCGCCGTGTGCCCGCGCCAGCAAGCCGGGCCGCACCACACGCCGGCCAGCGCGCAATGTTGCCGCCAGATCGAGTCCACCAAGCAGTGCTTCTTCGTCGGCAGAGGACGGCAGCTCGACGAATGGTGGTACGGTGAGGGGCTTGGGGCTTGAGGCTTTTCCTTCCCAAGCCCCAAGCCCCAAGCCCCAAGCCCCAAGCGCAGCAAACCCCCGCGCTAAACTACTTTTGCCCGTTCCAGCTGGTGCAGCGAACACAGCGCCACCCAAACGCGGCTCGACCGCCAGCAGCAGCAGCGCACGCACCGCCACGTCCATGCCGACAAGCGCGGTCAAGGGCAGTGTTGTCGCAGTGTTGTGCATAGATTCCAATGACGATCGACCTATCGATGGGTTCAGTCGGTTCGATGAGGGCGGCCACGAGGGCCGCCCGGACAATGTAGACTCGACGATTCGACGGTTCGACGGTGCGACGGTGCGAAGATTGGACGAGCGATTAGGGGGCCTTCACAAGATTCGTTGGTGGCGGGCCAACCTTGATCGGCGCATTGAAGTCTCGGTAGACATAAATGCCGTGGAGTTCGCCTTGTCCAAGGCTCAACGCCCCCCGGTAACTCAACTGAGCTTTACGTACATAGCCCTCAGGCGTGATAAACAGATCGTAAACGGCCTGACCACCAACACGGCTATTGAGCTTGCTATCGAGCGACCAGTATTGGAATTGGGTCGTGCTGGTGCCATCGACCGTGCTCTGGCCGATCTGGGTAAGTGCGGCGGTATAGCCGACGGTATATAGATCGCGAAGGGTGGCATTTGGATTATAGATCGGATTCGGCGAAGCCGTCCAGGTCGTCTCGTCGTTCTTACGCTGGTAGAACATCTGGTCGTACAGCACAATTTCGTCGACCTGGCCTGCGATCAAGTTCATACCATACTCAGGCAGCGCTATCGTGACGAGTTGGTGGCAGACTGCGTGGCCACGATTGTACGATTCGTACTGTTCCTGGCAGACCGAAAGCGGCTTTCCGTTAAATGTCGTAACAAAGTCCCAGCGTACCGAGGTCAGCGGTGCGAGCGGCGGCAGGGTCGCGTCCGCTGCGTGGACGCTTGAGGTAGCGATAACGAGAATCAGCGCGGCGAGGGCTATTCGGATGAAACGCATGGACATTCTTTCCTAGGCCAAGCCACACCACAGCGATGTGGCTCAGTCAGACTATTAGGAGGTACGCAGTTGCTCAAGCGCCTTCATTTCGCCTGCGGTGGGCAAGGAAATAATCAATAATTGTTTCGCTTTTTGGTGCAAGCACCAAAAAGCGAAACAAAAAAGATAGTTTTTTTAATGCTGCCGCAGGCTGAGGCCGCCAACTGCGTAAGTTCTTACAAATTACAGCTTGAGAACGCTTGAGGTTGATACTAGGGTTGATCGATAATCATGTTGGCCAGCGCCCGCTCGATCCGGGTGTCGTCGCCCTGGCTTTCGAGCGGGTCTTTGCGCAGGCGGTGGCGCAACGCCAGCCTGGCGATGTGGGCCACATCGGCGGTCGTTGTGGTGTCGCGCCCTTCCAGCGCAGCCAACGCCGTAGCCGTGCGGGCTAGCGTCAGCTCGCCGCGATGCCCGTCGATTTCCAGCGTCACGCACAATTGCGCGGCCGCCTCTAGCGCTGTGTCGGTCAGTTCCACGTTTGGCAGGCGCTTGTGTGCCGCCTTGATCGTGCGCTGGAGTTTGGCCTGCTCCTTTTCCCAGCGCTGCGCGAAGCCATGCGGGTCGGCGTCAAAGGCCCGGCGGCGGCGTACAATCTCGACCCGCTGGGCCACATCTGTCAGGGTCGTGATACGGGCGTGCAGGCCGAAGCGATCGAGCAACTGCGGGCGCAGATCGCCTTCCTCGGGGTTGCCACTGCCCACCAGCACAAAGCGCGCCGGGTGGCGCACGCTCACACCTTCGCGCTCGACCACGTTCACGCCGCTTTGCGCGACATCCAGCAGCAGGTCGACCAGATGGTCTTCCAGCAGGTTGACCTCGTCGATATACAGAAAGCCGCGATTGGCGCGGGCCAGCAGCCCCGGCGCAAAGGCCTGCACGCCCTCGGCCAGCGCCCGCTCGATATCCAGCGCACCGATTACCCGGTCCTCGGTCGCGCCCAGCGGAAGATCGACAACCGGAACAGACGCAAGGGCTGAGGGCTGAGGGCTGAGGGCTGAGGTTTTCGGGGTCTTTTCAGCCTTCAGCCTTGAGCCTCGTACCTTTTCGCCGCAGTGCGGGCAGCCCGCCGAAATCCGGCCCGGCTCGCAGTTATAGGGGCAGCCAGCCACAACATGCATTGGCGGCAGCAGCGCGGCCAGAGCGCGCACCGCAGTGCTTTTGGCGGTGCCACGGTGGCCCATCACCATCACGCCGCCGATGGTTGGGTCGATCACGCACAGCAGCAGCGCCAGCTTCAGCTCCTCCTGGCCAACAATCGCGGCGAAGGGATAAGCGACATTGCGTGTGTCAGGTTCTGCCTGGGGCGTTTCCTCGGCGGCGTGGCCATTGTGTGCAGTCGAAATTGTGGCCACAAATGCGTCCTTTGTTAGGCTTCCAGGTCAAATGCCACTGGCAGCGCTGTCAGGCCCCAATCGCCGAGGTCTTCCTTTTCAGTTGGTTGATATTTGCCGACAACAAGCGCTCGCGCCAACGCATCTTCTTGTGTATCATTCACGATCCGTGCGATGGCCTGCATATTCAGATCGCCGATCCGAATACGAACTGCGGGCGTGCGTCGCGCGTTCTTGACCCAATCGGCGTTTTCCCCGCTGCCAGCGAGCATGTACAGCGTTTGGTTATTGAGTGCAAACCAAATTTCAATGGTATGCTCGCGGCCAGTCACGCGCCCAATGGTTGTGAGGTAGCAGAAGTCGAAAGCGCTATAGGTGTTCAGTTCTGAGCGCATCAATTCAACCCTATGTCGAAATCAGCGGAGCAAAGCGCAGCGTGCAGTTTGTACGCTGCGCTGTCTTATCAGGCCGCCACGCCGGTTTCCATC
>JACMIM010000390.1 GCA_014381165.1 Roseiflexaceae bacterium | reverse complement strand
GGCGCGATAAACGTTTGCAGCCCCGCCGCCAGCAGGCCACCAATCACTAGAAAGCGGCTCATCTCAAAGAATTCCTCGCCAGCGTGGGTCAGCACGCGCCCAATCCGACTTTCGTCCGCGAATTCGTCATCGTGGTCGTGGTCGTGGTCGTGGTCGTGGTGATCATGGCCATGGTCGTGCGCATGAGCGTGGTCGTGATGCGGCCCATCCACAGGCGCGAGAATCCTGCGCGCAAGCATGTGTTCTGTGCTTACGCCGCTGCCAATGACCAAACTGACAATCACGGCAATCGCCACGGTGAGCCCAACACGCCAGGCGACAAATTCCCAGCCAAAGATGTTGCCAAACGCAACGGCGGTGCTGATGATCACAATCGGGTTGACGACGGGCGAGGCCAGCATAAAGGCGATGCCTAGTGGCAGCGGCGCGCCTTTGCGCAGCAACTGCCGTGCGGCAGGCACCGAGCCGCACTCGCACACCGGAAAGACCAACCCGAGCAGCGAACCGGTCAGAGCGCTGGCGAACGCCTGGCGCGGCAGCAGCCGCTGGAGCCGCTCAGGTGTCATAAACAAGTGAATGGCCGATGATACCAGCACGCCCGCAAGCAGAAACGGCAGCGCTTCGATGAAAATACCGAGGAAAATCGTCACAAACGTGCGAAAGCGGTCGGTGTACGGTGCCCATGCCGCAGGAACCAGCACACCACTGCCAAGCCACAGCAACCCGATCACACCAATGCTTGCAATCGGAAGCAGGCTGCGTCGCACGCGGTCAGCGACAACGACAGGCGGTCGAAGGACATCTTGCATGCAATGCCTCACGTAAGTAGCAGCCCCATTTTTATTATACCATCGCTCGTGTGACTTCGTCCAAACGCCAATTTGGTATCGGGTGTGGCGTATTGTTTTGCGCCACCACCACGGCCACCGGATGAATCCGGCGTCTGATACGCTAAAACGCGCTGAAGCGCGTTCAACCGCGTCCAACGCGCTTCAGCGCGTTTTGCCTAGCAACAGCGGGTTTCAACCCGCCTGCGCTCGGTGCGTGCGCAAGATGTTACACCACACCCTGGTGGCAAAACCAGAACGCATAGGCCCTATCTCGTATGGTATGCTACCCGTATGAAGCACCCATTCTTTCCGCGCCGGCTCGCGGTGTACGGCGCGATTGCGCTGCTGTTGCTGCTGGTTCTTGCCGCCGAAGCCTGGATCAATCGGCAGAACCGTTCAGACACGGCGCTTATAGCGCGCACCCCAAGCAGCGCCGCAAACGTTCAGCGTAGCCCGTTGCGCGTCGATACCCAAACTGTGCTCGCCGGCCAGCAACTGTATCGCTCGTACTGCGCCACATGCCACGGCACCACTGGTCGCGGCGATGGCCCGGCGATGCAGGGTGCCGCGCCACTTGCAGATCTTACCCCACGGGTGCAGCCCGGCGTGCTTTCCGACGCCGAGCTGTACCAACGGATTGCCGCAGGCATTCCAGACACCGCAATGCCTGCGTATGCTGGCCAATTGACTGAAGCGCAGATCTGGCACCTGGTTGCCTACCTGCGTTCGTTCAAAGCTTCACCAGTTGTTGCAGTCCCGATTCCGACCTTCGCGCTCACCCAAACGACACAGATAACCGTCCCGACGATTGACCTGGCGGTCGAGTTACCTCCGCCCTTTCCCGATAGCGCTGAACCGCTGCCACCGCTGGTGTTCGCACGAAGCGGCAATATCTGGCGCAGTGATGGCAGCACAGCTGAACCGCAACAAGTTACCCAGTTTGCCGAAGGTGAGTATGCGGGCCAGCCAGTCTACACGCCGAGTACTGGCCGTGTCGCCTTTGTTACTGTCTCGCCGCCACCAATCACGTCCACGTCGCCCTTGCCCGCCAGCGCACTGTATAGCATGAAGCTTGATGGCAGCGAGCGCACGCTGGTTTGGCAGGCCGACGAGGGCAGCCTGTATTTGCCATCGTGGACACCGAATGGCGAGGCCCTGTATGTCATGCACAATGGTCCACAGAATGAAACCGAAGAAAACTTTGATTGGCGACCGCAGATTGTTCGTGTTGACCTCCTGAGTGGCGCACGGCAGATCATTCTTGATCATGCGCTCGACCCAGCGCTCTCAGTTGATGGTCGCCAGCTTGCCTACCTGCACCTTGCCGAAGATGCGTACACCATGTCGTTGATGGTTGCACAGGCCGACGGCAGCGACGCACGCGAGGTGATCAGCAGCAACACGTTCAGCGCCTTGTTTGCGCCGCGTTTCTCGCCCGACGGCACCACACTGGTCTTTGCTGCGATTGACGGGCCAGCAACCGACGACCAGGGGTTTCCAGGTAGCGCAGCCAACCCTTGGGTCGAGCGTGCATTGGCCTGGCTCGCGCCGCCGGTCGCCGAGGCGCACGGTGCGCCGTGGGATGTCTGGCGCGTGAATGTCGATGGCACGGGATTGCAGCGCCTGACAGACTTCTATGAAGATTTGCCGATGGCGGCGTTCTCGCCCGATGGCGCAGAAATTGTAATTATGGCCTATGGCGGCATGTACCGCATGCAGTTCGATGGCAGCAACCTGCGCCGCATTAGTGCGCTCGGCGACCACGGCGCAGTGGATTGGATTCGCTAACATCGTTCCAGCAAGGCGAGCAGGATAGGGGCATGAAGCAGCAACGGCGGTCAGCGCGGGTGATCGGAACGTATAGCGCGATCGCTGCGGTCGTGCTGCTGGTCGTGCTGGTGGAAGCATGGGTCAGTCGGCGTGATGCGCCAGCGCCGACGACGCCACCACCGCTCAGGACGAACAGCGCCCCAGCGCCCGCCCTGAACCGTGATATTCGCACGGTGTTGGCTGGCCAGCAGCTGTACCGGTTCTATTGTGCCAGCTGCCACAGCGGTGCGTCGACGGCAAGCAGCAGTGCGACGGCGAGTAACCTGTTTGCGCCCGCGCAGCTTGACCAGACCGCTGATGATGCGATCTACCGGACGGTTGCCGACGGTGCATCGACAGGTGGGATGCCGGCGTTTGCGGGCCGGCTGACCGACGCGCAGATTTGGCAAGTGATCGCCTTTCTGCGTTCGAACACATTGCCAAGCGGTACAACAGCTCTCCCCGCACCGCCGACCAGTACGACGACGGCTACAGCGCAGCCTGCGGCACGCGCGCGCGTGTCCATCCCCGACTCGCCCGAGTTGCTCCCGCCCTTGGTGTTCGCGCGCGATGGGAACATCTGGCACAGCGATGGGAATGACACCCCATTGCGGCTGCTGACTCAGTTTACGGCGCTCGAATATGCCGACCAGCCAGCATATAACACTCAAACAGGCCGCGTTGCCTTTGTGACCTCGACCTTGCCCATCAGCTCGGCAACACGGTTGTCGGTGTCAGCGCTCTACACCATGAAGCTCGATGGCACTGATCGCCAGTTGGTATGGCAGACCGAGCGCGGCAGCCTGTATCTTCCTACCTGGGCATCCGACGGCACCGCACTATATGTCACCTTCAACGGCGCAGAGCAGGGCGAAGCGACAGTGCGTCCTTGGCGACCGCAGATTGTCCGGATCGATCTTGCCAGCGGCGCACGGCAACCGGTGGTCGACAACGCGCACAATCAAGCCCCTGCACCCAATGGTCGCCAGCTTGCCTATGTCCAAGTGCAGGAACATGGCTACGCCACCACGCTCACGATTGCCAATGTCGACGGAAGCAATCCACGGGTGCTGCTCCGCGCTGACCTATTCTCGGGTTTCCTCGCGCCGCGCTTCTCGCCCGATGGTAAGCAGATCGTCGTGGCGGCGGTCGGCGGCCCAGAAACCGACGCACACGGCGTTCCAACCACCGCTCAACTGCGCGCTCCATTTGGCGCATTGCTCGACTGGATTGCGCCTGCCACTGCCGAAGCGCATAACGGTGTAGCGTTTGACCTGTGGAGAGTCGACACCGATGGCAGCAACCTGCGCCGCCTGACCTCGTTTGGTGAAGATCTGCCCATGGCCGTGTTTTCGCCGGACGGCAGCGATATCATGATCATGGCCTATGGTGGCGTCTACCGAATGAAAAGCAATGGCAGCCAGCTTCGCCGGATTAGTCTGCTCGGCGGCCACGGCGCAATCGATTGGTTGCCCTAACGGACTGAATGCTGTGATGAGATCGCGTATTGCCAATTGCAATCTCATCCACCGCGCCTGCCCCGTGATAGCGACCTCGCGAATAGGTTTAATCGCTCACAGCTGAATGAGTTAAGTCCCCTTTGCATCAAGCGCCCCACCAATGTTGCCCTGGTGGTTGCGTCGTGGGGCTGCGCCCCAAACCCCCGCTGGAAGCGATACAACCGTCCTACCAAGGCTGCCACGGCAGCCTTGGTAGGGCGCTTACGCATGAAACATCGTGCCAAAAATCCTTGACGTAGCGCAGCTTCAATGATACATTATCTGAAGAGTTAATGATACGTAGTACCATTAACAGTTGTGCAGTTGTACAAGTGAGCGGAGACACGTATGAACTTGTTTGATGTCCTGATTATTGGGGGAAGCAACGCTGGGTTGAGTGCGGCGCTGGTGCTGGGGCGAGCGCGGCGGCAGGTTCTGTTGCTCGACCACAGCCAGCCCCGCAATGCCCCTTCACCGGGTGTCCATAACTTCCTGACGCGCGATGGTACGACTCCAGCAGCATTGCGCCGCATCGCGCACGAGCAACTCACGCCCTACACGACAGTGTCGGTGCAACCTGGCGAGGTCACAAACGCCGGGCGTGACGATCGTGGCTTTCGCGTTTCAACCCGCACCGGCGAAACACACCACGCGCGGGCATTGCTGCTTGCCACCGGTGTCGTCGATCAGCTCCCGCCGATTCCAGGTTTGGCTGCCCGCTGGGGAACGCAGGTGGTTCACTGCCCATACTGCCACGGCTGGGAGGTGCGCGAACGCCCGCTGGCGGTGCTCGTGAACGGGCCGGGGGCCAGCGAGTATGCCTTGACCATACGTGGCTGGAGCGATGACCTCGTACTGCTGACAAATGGCTCCGCCACGTTTGACGACAGCGAGCGCAAGCGGCTCGTATGCCACAACGTTCAGATCGACGAGCGAGCAATCAGCCGCCTCGACGACGGTGCAGAAGACATGGTGCGGGTACGATTTGCGGATGGCGACACACGTGATTACGCTGCGATTTTTCACGGCCCACCCCAGCGCCAGGCAAGCGACCTCGCACGGCAGCTTGGCTGCGAGGTACACGCGCCGCGACCTGGCACCGAGATTATTCGCGTTGACGCGATGGGACAGACGACCGTGCCGGGCGTGTACGCCGCTGGCGACGCCGCGACCATTATGCAGCAGGCGATTGTCGCCGCTAGCACTGGGCTGATCGCTGCAAGTATGCTCAATCGTGAGCTGCTCCAACAGGATGTTGCGTCGTGAATCTGGAGAACAGCCATCCCCACGTGGCGCTTTCGGCGGACGTATGGTTAACGGCGCAGAGCGCGCTTGTGCAACCGCCATCCGTGATCGTCCCTGCGCTCGAACGCGAGCCGGAAATCGTGCGGTTGGGCCATCTGCTCCAGCGACAGCCAGTCCCGTGGATTGGCTGGAACACAACCGACGAGCCAGCCCTCACACTCGCGGCGTTCACCGCTGAGCGCGTGCGGTACTTCCCGCTGCCATGACCGCCCCGGTGCTGCTGCAAACCATGCACACCGCGTGTAGCGAAACCACCCCAACCCGCAGCCGTGCCACGAGTCGGCAGGGGGTGCAGTCTATATACCGCCGCTAGCATGTCGATTGGAATACAACTATTTCGCCCAGAAAAGGAAGTTCCCCATGGTTCGACTTCGACACCTGAGTATGGTCGCCACGCTTGCCGTGCTTGTTGCCCTGTTCGCAGCGTGCGGCACGCCGACCACAACCACGCCGCCAGGTGCGACGGGCGCGCCCGCCGCCGCATCTGCAACGACGACGGAT
>JACMIM010000389.1 GCA_014381165.1 Roseiflexaceae bacterium | reverse complement strand
TGTTCTCTGTTCTCTGTTCTCTGTTCTCTGTTCTCTGTTCTCTGTTCTCTGTTCTCTGTTCTCTGTTCTCTGTTCTCTGTTCTCTGTTCTCTGTTCTCTGTTCTCTGTTCTTCCCGGCGATTGTAGCACGGATGCGGCATGGTGGCATCTGGCTTGCTCTCTAGACATCAAGCAAGCGAAAGGACAGGTAGGAAACCAATGAATACACAGCTACAAGCTGCGCTGGGGCAGCTCGGCAACTTTGCCGGCACCGATCAGCCATTTCTGACGGTCTACGCCGACCTTATGCCGCAGGGCAATGGCCAGCGCCCGGCGATTCGCCAGATCGAACAGGAGCTGGAGCGGATCGTCGGCGAACTGAATCTGCATGATGTCGCCCGCGAGCAACTGCTTGGCGACCAGCAACGAATTGTGGACTACATCGAGCGCGAGGTGCCGCGTGAAGCCGCTGGGGCAGCGATCTTCGCCTGTGCCGCCGAGAATGCTTGGATGGCGTTGCCGCTGTACGCGCCGGTCGAAACTTATGTGGCGGTCGGCCCTACGCCGCATGCCTTTCAGCTGGCCAGGATCGCCGACGATTACGAAACCTTTGCGCTGGTAGTGGCCGAGGGCCAACAGGCCCAAATCTACGTTGTTGCTAGTAATCGAGTGGAGCATGTGGCCGAGACTGAGGCCGCCGAAAAAATCAAGCGTTTCGAGGCTGGTGGTCAAGCCCAGATGATTTTTCAGCGTCGCACCGATAATGTCATCAAAGCGCATCTCAAAGACTTGAGCAGCGAGCTTGAGCGCGTGGTCGATCAGCAGAGCGTCGATCACATTATCATTTCCAGCAACGATGCGATCAAGGGCATGGTGCAGGAGCAGCTGGCGCAGCGGCTTCAGGCGATGGTGGTCGAGTATATCAACTTCGACCCACACGCTGGCAATGCGGCGATGATGGACACGCTCGCGCCGATCATGCAGCGGGTCGAGCGCGAGCAGGAGCAGCAGTTGACCACCGATCTGGCCAACGAGGTCGGCGCGAATGCGCGTGGCGTGGCGGGCCTGGCCGAAACGGCGCTGGCGCTCAGCAAGGGCCAGGTGCGCGTGCTGGTGCTGCACCGAACGTTCCAGGCCCTGGGCCGTACCAACCCAACCACGGGATTTTTGTACGCGCCGGGCTACCTGAACGACCCATATGACGGCAGCGAGTTGAGCGAGATCGACCTGCGTGAGGCGTTTGTCAGCCGTGCGCTTGGCCAGGGGGCCATGATCGAGGTGGTCGATGATAGCGACTACCTGGCTGAACACGATGGCGTGGGCGCACTGCTGCACTACCGCGACGACCTAGCGGCCAAGCAGGCGGGCAGCCGGTAGCGGGCGGCTTGCTTCTCGGCATACGTAAACACTTTTGCTTCGCTTTTTTGCATTCCTCTTGCGAAAAAGCGAAGCCTCCATTAACTTCTCCTTTAACCTCCTATGCTATACTTAATAAACTAGGAGTTACGCAGTTGCCCAAGCGCTTTCATGTCGCCTGCGGCGGGCAAGGAACTAACGCATCATTGTTTCGGTTTTTTGCGCGTTGGGCCAAAAACCGAAACAAAAAAGATAGAGCCTCCATTACCGCGATTGTCATTAGCGCTCGTCCAATGAGTGATAAGGAGCGTCGTGTCTATGGTCGAAAATAAGTACAGTTCAATTTCACACGCAGACTCACTCGAAGCGATGGGCGAATTTTGGGATGTTCATGATTTTACAGAATATGATACCGACGCTGATGATGTTGTAGTAACCCTCCGTCATCCTGTGCGGATCGAGCGTCATTTACTGGGCGCGCTTACTGCTCAAGCACGATACCGCGGCGTGAGTGTTGAAACGCTCGTGAATTTGTGGCTACAACAAAAGCTCAACGAAGCTTTAGATATCGTCGGCTGACAAAAAGATAGCGGCAAAGTGATGCTTCCTGCCAACAGCTACCGCTCCCGCTCCAGCAGCCGGTTGACCAGCACGCCGGCCACAAAGCCCCAGAATGCGCTGCCGATGCCGAAGAACTGCACGCCAGAGGCAGTTACCAGCAGCGCCCACAGCGCCGAATCGCGGTGCTTTGGCTCGGCGAAGCTGTTGGTCAGGCAGCTGAGGATGGTGCCAGACAACGCCAACCCCGCCAGCGCCGCCACCACCGCGCTCGGGAGCGCCACCAGCAGCCCCATGACCGTCGCGCCGAACAGCCCCAGAATAATCTTGAGCGCCCCGGCCACCACCGCCGCGCCATAGCGCTGCTGCGGATCCGGGTGGGCCTCGGGCGAGTTGCCGATCGCAGCGGTGATCGCCGCCAGCGTCTGGCCGTGGTTGAGCGCGGGGGCCAGCAATACACTGATCAGCCCGGTGACGATCAGCGAACCCTTGACCGGCGGCGTGTAGCCAGCGGCGCGCATGACTGCGAAGCCCGGCAAATCCTGCGAGGCCAGCGCCAGCACCAGCAGCGGTAGCCCTAATCCAACCAATGCGCGCGGCGTGAACTCAGGCCAAACAAACACCGGTGTGGTCAGCTCCAGGCGCACCCCGCTCAGATCGAGCAAGCCCAGCGCCCAGGCTGCGCCAAAGCCGACCAGCAGCGCCCCAGCCATCGGCACACGCATGCCAAGCCGGCGCAGAAGCAGGTACGTGGCAATGATCGCCGCCACTGCCAGCGGATTCTCGGCCAGACTGGTGAACAGCGCTAGGCCATACTTCAGCAGCAGACCAGCTAGCACAGCCAGCGCCACGGGCTGCGGAATAACCCGCACCACCCGCTCGAACAGCCCCGAGATGCCCAGCAGCGCCACCACCGCGCCGACCGCGATATACGCGCCGACCGCCTCCGACAGCCGGTATTGCGCCAGCGCTGTGCCCAGCAGCGCCAGTCCCGGCGTCGACCAGGCCGTCAGCACGGGCTGCTTGTACACCAGCGAGAGCAGCAGGGTCGCCACGCCGCTGCCAACGCAGATCGCCCAGGCCCACGAGCCGAGCTGTGCCGGCGTCAGCCCAGCACTCTGCGCGGCGGGCAGCACCAGCACCAGCGATCCAGTGAACCCGACGATCACGATCAGCAGCCCCGCCACCCACGCCGAAGGAATTAGCGCGCCAGGCAGGCCGGTAATACTACGAATAACGCGACTACGTGTAACCATGCGGGGCATGCTAGCACAAACGCACAGAAGGCGTGAAGCGACAATCGTGGCGATCACCTGGGACAATGACTCCGGCATTGCGTTGCGCCGCCCCCCGACCCAGCGCGTTGCGGGGATATCACACGCTGGATTCATCCAGCGGCCCTGGCGGCGGCAGCGCCGCAGGTGCGTGGTATAATTCGCCCGAAACAACCGCTCAAACCAAACCTGACGGCAAAACGACGACCACGGAGAGATGTGCTCGCTATGCAGCGCCCAGACATACTGTTGCTCGTCCTCGACACGCAGCGCCGCGACCGGCTCTCGTGCTATGGCTCCGATCAGGAGCTTTCGCCGCAGCTCGACGCCTTTGCCGCGCGCGCGGCCCGCTTCACCGCAGCCCGCGCCCCCGCTCAATGGACCGTGCCAACCCACGCTTCGATGTTCACTGGCGTTTACCCGGCGCAGCATGGTGCGGTTCAAACGGCCTCGATGCTGCCGGAATCGCTGCCCACACTGGCCGAACGGTTGCAGGTGGGTGGCTATCATACCGCCGCGTTCTGCAACAACCCGCTGGTCGGCGTGGTCAACAACGGCCTGCGCCGCGGCTTCAATAGCTTTCTCAACTACAGCGGCCTGCTGACCTCGCGCCCGAATCAGGCCGGCGCGCCCGCGACGCCAATTGGGCGCTACCGCCAGTGGTTCAAGCGGCTGGTGGTGCGGGCACTGAACGCCATCCAGGATTCGTTCGCCCGCTCGGACGCCGCGCTGAAGTTCTCATTCACGCCGCTGATGGTGCCGCTCTGGCAGACCGCGCTGAGTTTCAAGGGCAACACGGTCAAATCGCTCGACGATGCCGCCCGCCTGCTGGTCGACCGGCGCGGCGTGGAGCGCGGCCAGCCAGTGTTCGCCTTTGTAAACCTGATGGGCACGCACATGCCGTACCATCCACCGCGCCAGCAGATCGCCCGCCACGCCCCGCAGGTGCTGCAAAGCCCGGCGGCGCAGCGCTACCTGCGGCGCTTCAACGGC
Source organism: Roseiflexaceae bacterium (assembly GCA_014381165.1). Taxonomy (GTDB): domain Bacteria; phylum Chloroflexota; class Chloroflexia; order Chloroflexales; family Roseiflexaceae; genus JACMIM01. Next base: position 2,195 of record JACMIM010000389.1, on the reverse strand, counting down.
GATGTGTTTGGCTGGCTGGCTCCGCTGGCCGGCGAGATCGACGCCGAGCATGGCGCGATTCTCAGCGGCATGTACAACGCCGAGGTCGCTGCCCAGGACGCGGCACTTGGCGAGTTCTTTCAAAAGCTCCAGGCGCGCGGCACACTCGACCGAACCATGATTATCGCCTGCGCCGACCATGGCGAGCACCTGGGCGAAAAGCAGTTCGTCGGCCACTCGATTTCGCTGTACAGCCAGCTCACCCACGTCCCACTGATCATTCGCGACCCACGCGGCGACCTGCCTGCTGGCACAACGCTTGATGCCGATGTCTCGACCCGCCGTATCTTTCACACTGCGCTCGACGCCGCCGACCTGGCCGACGAACAGGAGCGGGCGCAAACACTGGCCGCTCCCAGCGCCGAGCTGCCGCTGGCCGAATCGACGCCACTGGCTAATGTGGTGCGGATGCTCAACCAGCGCCGCCCGCAGCTGGTCAATCAGCGCCGCGTCGATCAGCAGCGCCGCGCGGTCTGGCGTGCGCCCTATAAGCTGATTCAGACCGGCGACGATCAGTTCGAGCTGTTCGACACCAGAAGCGACCCTGCCGAAATAACCGACCTGAGCGCCATCCTGCCAGAGGTGGTCGACGAGCTGCGCGACCAGCTTCAGCCGCTTGCCGCGCACGCCAACAGCGCCAGCCCAAACGCCGCCAACGACGACCCACTGGTCAAAAGACGACTGCGCGATCTCGGCTACCTGGAGTAGTTATGTATCCAACACTTGACCCAATTATCATTCAGATCGGCCCGCTTGCCTTGCGTTGGTATGGCGTGCTGATGATGGCTGGCATCCTGGCGGCCTCGTGGGTGGCGGCGCGTTATGTGGCACGCAAGGGCGAGGATCCGAACACGCTGTGGGATATGCTGTTCTGGGTGCTCATCCCCGGCCTGATCGGCGCACGCCTGTACTATGTGTTCGTGCAGTCGCCGCGCGGCCCGAATGGCTTGGACAGATACCTGGCTAATCCGCTTGAGATTCTCCAGATTTGGGAGGGCGGCTTACACATCTTCGGCGGCTTTCTGTTTGGCGCTGCGGCGCTGCTGCTGTACGCCCGCGCCAACAAGCTGAACACACCGGTGTACCTGGACGGGGTCGCGCTGGGGTTGCCGCTCGGCCAGGCGATCGCCCGCAACGCCAACTTCATTAACCAGGAGCTGTACGGCCCGCCGACGACGCTGCCCTGGGGCCTGCGGATCGACGATGTTCACCGAATCGAACCATACAATCTGGAACGCTACCCCGAGGCAACCCGCTTTCACCCGCTGTTTCTGTATGAGGTCATTTGGAGCGCGTTGGGCTTTGCGCTGCTGCTGTGGGTCTCGCGCCGCTTTGCCGCCCGCCTGCGCGATGGCGACCTGGCGCTGCTGTACCTGATTTGGTACCCGCTTGGCCGCTTCTTTATCGAGTTCCTGCGTACCGACTCGTGGTTTTTCCCCGGCACGCCGTTCAATGTCGTCCACCTGATCGCGGCGATCGTGATCGTCGCCGCGCTGAGCGCCCTGATCGTGCGCCATCGACGTATAGTTGATGTTGAGCCAGAGACATTACCGCTTGAAGCCTGACAAGGTGACGAGATGACAAGGTGACAAGATGACAAGATGACGAGACTCAATTCGTCATCTTGTCATCTTGTCACCTTGTCGATTTAAGACACAGCACGGAACGAAACCATGGCACCAAAACTCCTAATCATCGGTCTCGACTGCGCTGAGCCGTCGTTAATGTTCGAGCAGTGGCGCGAGGAATTGCCGCACCTGGCGGGCCTGATGGCACGCGCCAGCTACGGGCGGCTGGAAAGCTGCACGCCAGCGATCACGGTGCCAGCCTGGAGCTGCATGATGAGCGGGCGCGACCCCGGCGAACTGGGCATCTACGGCTTTCGCAACCGTGCCAGCCGCGAGTACGGCGCAATGGCGGTGGCCGACAGTCGCAGCGTACAAGTGCCGCGCCTATGGGATTACCTGGGCGCAGCCGGCTGGCGCGTGGCCGTGATCGGCGTGCCCGGCACCTACCCACCGCCCGAGGTTCATGGCGCACTGGTTTCGTGCTTTCTGGCTCCCAGCACCGCCACCACCTACACGCACCCGCCCGCCCTAGCCGAAACGATCGCGGCGCTATTCCCAGCCCCCAGCCCCCAGCCCCCAGCCCCCAGC
>JACMIM010000388.1 GCA_014381165.1 Roseiflexaceae bacterium | reverse complement strand
TTTTATATCTAGGAGTTACGCAGTTGCCCAAGAGTTTTCATTTCGCCTGCGACGGGCAAGGAGCTGCCTCACAATTGTTTCGTTGTTTGGTGCAGGCTGAAGTCGCCAACTGCGTAAGTCCTAATATCATTGTTCCAACGCTGCGAGCAGCCGCTGGTACGCTTCGCTATGCGCCGTGAACACATACTGGGCCGTTGTCACCGTAATGCCATCGCCGCCGAGCGTGCGCAGGTGATCGACCGCCGCCATCACGCGGTCCTGTCGAACCACCACGGTTACGGTGTGCCACTCGAACGAGGCACCGTCCGGTGTCCAGACTGGGGCAACCGTCGGCCCTTGCATGCCAGCCAATTCGCGCCGGGCTGCCACGCGCCGCCCCACATCCTCAGCCGAGGCTCCCGGCACATTTGCTACCACTGAAACGAATTGCCGCCCGCGTTGCCGCGCCTCGACCAGTTCGAGCACAAGCTTGACCGCCTCGCGTTTCTCGCTGTCGGCGCGCAAATTGGCTCGGTTGGCCACCACGCAGGCTTGTGAGCGCAGAATCGGCCCGCCGACGATTTTGAGCTGGTTGTCGCGCAGGGTCGTGCCGGTCTCGGTAATATCGGCGATGATATCGGCGTAGCTTAGGCCCGGCGCAGCCTCGGTTGCGCCCTGCGAATCGACTAGCTGAAAATAGTTGATACCATTGGCGTAGCAGAAGCGCCTGATGAGTTCGTGATATTTGGTGGCGATCCGCAGCGGGCGGCCCTGGGCCTGCAACTCGACCGAAAGGTCGGCCAGGTCGCGCCACGAACTCACGTCGATCCATGTGTCTGGCACAGCCACCACCAGTTCGGCCCGGCCAAAGCCCAAGTCGTCGTAGATTACCAGCAGGTCATCGCGATCGCCGCGCTGCTCTTCAACCAGATCGAGCCCGGTGATGCCCAGGTCGATCTCGCCATCAGCCACTTTCTCGACGATATCGGCCGGGCGGTGCAGCAGCACATCGGCCTGGGGCAGCGTGTGGATGCCAGCCGTGTAGCGGCGCGGGTTTGGCCGCGAGACCTTGAGATTGCAGCTCTCCAAAAATGCAGCCGCGCTATCGTACATCATGCCCTTGGAAGGCAGGGCGAAGCGTAGTTTCAATCGGTCTTTTCCTTCCACCAAACGTCAATCGCCGCTTCCCAACTGCCGCGAAAGTACGTATCCACATAGCTTTGGTAGCGGGCGCGGCGGCGAGCATACAGTTCGCGCAGGCTGTCCTGGCCGTTGTTGCCGCTCAACAGCGCGCGCACCGCTGTGGTCAACTGCCCGGCGGCCAGCGCCAGCGCGCTTTCGCCTTGCGTGAGCGTTGCGCCGCGTGGGTCGTCGCCAAGCACCGCTGTATCAATCAGCGTGGTTGGCCCTTCGCGTAGCGTGTTCAGTGCTACCAACTTGGGCCGCAGCGCCAGCATCAGTGCGGTCTCCCAGTGTGCAGCGTGGTCGAGCATGCGCTCGTCCACCAGCGCGAGCGGCGGCACGGCCAGCACGACCAGCCCGTGCTGCGTCATGGCTGCTTCGGCGGCATCCATCAGCACGAGTTCGTGGCCCTGAGCGTAGTGCCCAGTTACAACCACAATCACTCGGAAGCCAGCGCGGGCCAGCTCGGCAAAGATCGCCTCCCACAGCGCCTGAACGACGGCGCTAGGAATGGAAAGCGACAGCCGGTGCGGCAGCGCTGTGATCGGCCACCAGGTCGTCGGCAGCACAACTCCGCCGGTGCGCTGCGACACCTGATCGATCAACGCCTCGGCGGTGAAGCCATCGACGCCAAATGGCAGATGCGGGCCGTGCCACTCCAGTGCGCCCCACGGTAGGTACGCGACCGGCACACGCTCGATAATTGCCTCAAGTTCGTTTGGCCGCAGTTCAGCGTAGTGGCCCCAAGGATATTGGTTGGTTGTCGTCATTACGTCGTGCTATCTCATGTTCATTGAGCGGCGACTGGAATCAGCTCAATCTCAACGATACGCTCCTCGCGGCTAGCCAGATCTCGCCAGGCGAGTTCGCCGGTTTCAGCCTGTTCGGTGCTGACCACCGCCAGAAATGAGGTTCCTCGTCGGGCGGCGTCACGCGCATTGGTGGCCGCGTTGCGCCCGCGCACATCGACCGTGGCAATATAGCCACGCTCACGCAGTTGCGCCGCCACCCGCTGCGCATACGCGAACGCGGCATCCTCGCTAGGCACCACCAAGACCTCGGCAGGCCGGGTTGCGCCTGCAGCTGCGGGCACCGCCAGGGCGACCCGCTCCAAGCCATAGGCAAAGCCAACCGCCGGGGTTGCCTGCCGCCCGCCCAGGGTTGTCACCAGATCATCATAGCGACCACCGCCACACAGCTGAAGATCGCCAGCGTATATCTCGAAGATCGCGCCAGTGTAGTAGTGCAGGCCACGCCCCAGGCCGAAATCGACCAGCAGGCGCGATTCAGGCACACCCGATGCCACCACGAGGTCAAGAATGCTGCGCAATTCGTCGAGGCCGGTGCTGGGCAGCGCGAACTCGCGCAGCAGCGCTTCGGCCTGTGGCAGCGCCTGGGCGGGCGGGCCGGTGATCTGGGCCAGCCGCTCAAGCAGGATGAGCGCCCGTTCAATCGCCGGGCGCTGGTCTTCGCGGCGCAGCTTGCGCACCAGCCGCTGCACGATCGCCTCGGGTGGTCGCGTACCGAACTGAAGCTTCACGCCAATAGCGCCCAATGCGCGCAGCAACAGTGCCTCGGCCTGCTGATCGCTCAGGCCTTCCAGCAGCGCCGCATCGAAGTCTGGCTCCTCTTCCTGATCGAGTTGCTCGCGCACCGCGTCGACGCCATGCTCGCGCATGCGTTCCAGGCTCCAGGCCAGAATTCCTTGTGTGCGCTCTTGCAAGCCCAGGCTGCCCAGCACCGCCCGGATAAGGCCAATATGGCCGATCCGCACGCGGTAGTCGGCCACGCCCGCCGCGTCTAGGCCGGCGCAGGCGATCATCAGGCACTCGGCGTCGGCCCGTGGCGCGGGGCCACCGATCAACTCCACGCCAATCTGTGTGAACTGCCGGTAGGTGGCACGCTGCGGGCGCTCGTTGCGAAATACCGGCCCAGCGTAGCGCAGCCGCAGCGGCAACGCCTGCTCCTGCATACGCGCCACATACGCGCGCAGCACCGATGCTGTCCATTCTGGCCGCAGCGCTAGTTCGCGCCCGTTGAAACTAAATTCGTAGACCTTGCCGACCAATTCTTCGCCCAGCTTGCGCAAGTACAGGTCGCGCCGCTCGAGAATTGGCAGATCGATCGGCTGATAGCCGGCCAGTGCCAGCGCCCGCTCCAGGCGCGTGGCAACCAGTGCCTGCGCGGTATAATCGGCTGGCAGCACATCGCGCATGCCGCGCACCGCATCAATCGTTCCGTTCAATGTCCTTTGCCCATCTATGTTTAACCGCCGGGCTGAAGCCCTCGGCTCACGCTCCAAAGCCCGCCTGCGCGGACTGAACACCTGCCGCAGCCCGCGTGTTTACGCGCCGGGCTGCGGGCCGTGCAACACAATCGTCTCGCCCATTGTACCGGGTGTGACGTGGACTTTTGCGCTCACCGGGCGCGGGCGGGTTGAAACCCACTGCTGCTATGCAAAACGCGCTTCAGCGCGTTCATCCGCATGCAACGCGCTTCAGCACGGTTTGGCGTATCAGACGCCGGATTCATCTGGTGTCCGTGGTGGTGGTGCAAGACTTTAC
>JACMIM010000387.1 GCA_014381165.1 Roseiflexaceae bacterium | reverse complement strand
CGGTCGTAAAAAAGGGAGGAGGTTTTTTCGGGGGCTGCGCCCCAAACCCCCGCTTTGCGCTAACGCGCATGGTTACATCTCAAATAGGGGTGCTATAGACCGGCACTTCTGTGCCGGGGCGCATGCAAAGCGGGCGTAGGGCGAGTTCCAAAACCCGCCCTACGCCCGTTGTTACGCCCGTTATTTACGCTACAGGCTCCTCGACGGCGGCGAGGCTGATCGAACTTGGGTTCGAAGCTAGACGGGCCTGGAACTTCTCCTGAGGCACGCGCCAGACCTTTTGGGCCAGCCCAATCCGCTCTAGCAGCCGAATGACCAGCGCCGACGCATCGAGCTGCCACCAGCGCATGCCATGGAAGGCCGCGCGCGGAAAGGCGTGGTGGTTGTTGTGCCAGCCCTCGCCAAAGGCCAGCAGGCCGACCAGCCAGTGGTTACGGCTCATGTCCTTGGTGGTGAACATGCGCGATCCAAACACATGACAGACCGAATTCACGCTCCAGGTAATGTGGTTGTTCAGAAAGGTGCGGACAAGCCCGCCCCATAGCACCGCCGTCCAGCCGCCCAGCAGGTAGGGGATCACATAGCCGAGCACCACCCAAAAGAGGAATGTGCGGTTGAAGAACATCACCATTCGGTCTTTTTTGAGCCACTTACCATAATCGCCAGTTACATACAGGCCGTTGAGAAACAGCCAGCCGACATGGGCGTGGAAAAAGCCTTCCAGCGGGCTGTGCGGATCGCCATCTTCGTCGGTGTGGGCGTGGTGCTTGATATGGACGGCCGCCCAGGAGTAGGCTGGCCCCTGCACCGCCATCGAACCCAGTGCCAGAAAGATGAACTTGACCACTGGGTGCGGCTCAAAGCTGCGGTGGGTCAACATGCGGTGGTAGCCGATTGTGATACCGAGACCGGTCAGAAAGTACATTCCCAGCATAATCACAATATCATTCCAGCTCACCAGGCGGTTCCACAGTAATGTGATCGCATAGACGGTGCCAACCAGTGGGGCAACCACGCCCAGAACAATGATGAGTTTGTGGAGGAACATGTTCTTCGGCTTCTGCATGGGCCAGCGGTCTCCTTTGTAAAATGAAATGCTCTGGCCTATTGTACGAAGCTATGTTGTGGCGTGATAGTGCGTTGGTCACACTTCTTCGCAACTAGTCGTCCTTTTGGCCTTCGCCCTTGCCATTGCCGTCATCGCCCTCGTCGCCCTGATCGAGCAGCAGCCCATAAGCGGCGGCAAGTTGGTCGATCTGCGCTAGTGCGCTCTGCCGCAGGTCGTCGGGCAGGCCATCTTCGCCGTTGAGCGCGTCGCGCAGATCGCGCAGGCGGTCGGCAGCTTTGTCGGGGTCGCCTTTGGCGAGCGCGCGCTCAACCTCGTCGAGGCGGCGTGCATAGCCCGCAGGTTGCTCGGTGTTTTGCAGCAGTGTGCGCAGGCCTTCAAACGGGCCGACGGGCGGCGCGGGGATTGGCTCGGCTGATACTGGCGTTGGTTCGACAGGCACGGGCGATGCGACAACCGCAGGCGCGGCGGTTGCTTCGGCAGGTGTTTGTGCCGCAACTGTTGGCAAGGTTACCTGGCCGGAAGCTTGCGTGGCAGGCTGTGGAACAGCACGGCGTACTGCCACAAGCGCCCCACCAAGCAGCACCAACACCAGCAAGGTGGCCAGCAGTAAACGCCCCAGTTTAACCAGCGGAGTTGCCCCATGCTGAACGATTGGCAGCGGTGTCGCAGGCGGGGCGGGCAGGCCGGGCGAGTGTAGCGCTGCTGCTTGGTTGAGCGGGGGGGCGGCAATTGGCGTGGGCGGCGCCCACGCCATAGTTGGGGCGCTATGCAGCGCGGCGGGGGCACCATGCCAGCTCTCCGCAAGTGCGCGGGCGAACTGGCTGGCGCTGGCATAGCGTTGGACTGGCTCTTTCGCCAGCGCCCGCCCAATCGCCTGGGCCACGCCCGGCGGCAGATCAGGGCGCACTGCCACGAGCGACGGCGGTGGTTGGTGCAGGTGTTTATACAACACGCCCATCGGCGTATCGGCTTCGAAGGGGCGCGTACCGGCCAGCATCTCGTAGGAAACGACGCCAAGCGCGTAGATATCGCTGGCGGGCGTCGGCTCCTGACCCTGAACCTGCTCAGGTGAGATGTAGTCGGGGGTGCCAACGACCAAGCCGGCCGCTGTATGGCGGCTTTCGGCTTGCGTGGCACGGGCAATGCCAAAGTCGGTCAGCACCAACTGGCCCTGACTGTTGCGCATAGCATTCGATGGCTTGACATCGCGATGGATGATGCCAGCGGAGTGGGCGGCATCAAGTGCAGCGGCCAGTTGTGCCACAATCGCCAGCACGTCTTCACGCGGCAGCCGCTGGCCGCTCACCAGTTCAGCGGCCAGTTCCTGCTCCAGTGTGGGGCCGGGCAGTAGCTCTTGCACGATATAGGCCAGGCCGTTCACCTCGCCGTAGTCGTAGACATGCACGATCGCGGGGTGGCGCAACCGCGCAATAAAGCGCGCTTCCTGCTCGAAGCGCGCTACAAGCCCTGGCTGTGCGGCAGAGGCCTCGGTCAGCACTTTAATGGCAACCGGGCGCTGTAGGGTATGATCGAAGCCGCGATAGACCTGCGCCATCCCGCCACTACCGATCAGCGATTGAACTTCATACTTGCCGAGCTTCATCCCGACAAGCGCGGCTGCGACGTTCACCACGTACCTTTTGCTAGGCCGATAGCCCTTCTTCCGACCGCACGGAGGCGGCCTGGGCCTGCTGCGCCTCGCGCTGAAGCCGCCGCCAAACATCAAGACCTGCAAACACAGGCACGGCGAGCATCATCACAATCCAGATTAGCCAGAGCATCTTGTAACTCCTACGCGGCTTGTGTTTTCGTATAGTTGTAGAACAATTGGCAAACTCTGTACCACCGCTTTTTCAGCTTTGTATTAGGCCAGCAGCTGGCGCGGTAAGTAGCGGTGCTTTGCTCCTTCTACTTACCCTGTTTGGCACGCATTGTCAATGTAATTCTCCTGATAGCGCAATTCTGCTAGCGTGGTAAAAGTAGTGGGGGTTGAGGCTGTGCCCCAAACTCCACTTTTCGCTAACACGCATTTGTAAATCATTAGGACTTACGCAGTTGGCGACTTCAGCCTGCGGCAGCATGGAACATCTATCTTTTTAGTTTCGTTTTTTGGTACAACGCACCAAAAAGCGAAACAATGATAAGGTATTTCCTTGCCCGCCGCAGACGAACTGAAAGCGCTTGGGTAACTGCGTAACTTCTAAATCATGTAGAAATGCTACATCACAGCCTATTCTGAGCAGCCACGGACTTTTTTGGAGTAAAATAACCGGCAGGCACAAGCAAATTTTAGCGCAAGGATGCATCAGATGACCCCACTTCGCATCGGCATGATCGGCTGTGGCGGTATGGCCCGCCATCACGGCCACAAATGGAAGGATGTCGGCGAGGCCGAGCTTGTGGCGCTGGCCGACCCATCGCAGGCCAGTATCGATCAGTTCATCGCCGAGGTTCGCCCAGGTGCCCAGATCGCAACATTCAGCGACCACCGGGCTATGCTCGCCGAAAGCAAGCTCGACGCCGTGGTGATCGTCAGTCCACACGCCCATCATTTCGCTCAGGCTATCGACGCGCTCGACGCGGGCTGCCATGTGCTGGTCGAAAAGCCCATGGTTACGGCCACCGACCAAGCCAAGGCGCTGATCGCGCATGCCGAGGCCGCCCACAAGGTGCTCTCGGTCGCATTCCTTGGCCCGTTCACCACCGAATTCCAATACATCCGCAACCTGATCACCAGCGGTCAACTTGGTGAGATTTATCTCGTCCAAGGCACATGCGCCCAGCCGTGGATTAAGCTTTTCAGCCAAACCTGGCGGGCGGTGCAGTCGCTTTCTGGCGGCGGCAACCTGTACGACAGCGGTGCGCACATGTTCAACGCTATGCTCTACCTGACTGGACTCGCGGCCGAGCAGGTGTTCGCCTTTGTGGATAACAAGGGCTACGATGTGGATGTGGTTGCCAGCGTGGCGATCAAGCTGGCTGGCGGCACACTGGGCAGTGCCGTGGTCAGCGGCGACGCAACGGTGTTCGAACAGGGTATTTACATCCAAGGCACCAAGGGTTCGGTGAAAACCAGTATCTACGGCGGCGATATGCAGATCTGGCTGGGCGACCAGCGCGTGAAGTATCCCCAGGTGCCGGAAACCACGAGTTTGCATCAGAACTTCGTCGACTGTATCCACGGGCGCTGTGATACCCCCAGCCCGGCGATACTTGGCTTGCGCCAGGCCCGCCTGATGGATGCAATCTACGAATCGGCGCGCACCGGCCAAGCCGTCCACGTTGTTGCAGATTAGTAAACCGCACGAATTAGTAAACCGCGAAGAGCGCGAAGAACCAAAAAAATAATTCTTCGCGCTCTTCGCGCTCTTCGCGGTAAAAAGGATTTTCATATGCATATCGGCATGCTCACGGATCCGTTGAGCGCGAAACCAATTGAAGAAGTTATCGCATGGGCGGCGGCGAACGGCGTTGCCGCGTTGGAAATCAATGTGAACCGGGGCGCGCACGGCGGCCTGCTCCACGCCGACGATGCGCGGATCGAGCGAGTGCAGGCGTTGGTGAGCCAGCATGGGCTGCACATCTCCAGCCTGGCCTGCTACACAATTATTGCCGGCACGACGCCGGGCGACGCTGAGCGTAGCAGCCGCGACCTGCTGGACACGGTCAGGTTAGCTGGCCGTATGCGCGTCGACACCGTTTGCACATTGGCAGGATTTGCTGTGCAGGGCAAGAGCAAGGCCCGCACGATCGCCGAAGACCTGCCCGCCGCCTTTCGCCCGGTGCTCGATCTGGCCGGCGAACAGGGCGTGCGGATCGCCCTGGAAAATTGGTTTGCCACTAACCTCCAGCATCTCGACCACTTCCAGGCCATGTTCGAGGCGCTGCCGGACAAGCACTTCGGCCTCAATTTCGACCCCTCGCACCTGGACTGGCAGGGTATCGACGTGGTGGCAGCGGTGCGCGAGTTCAAAGAGCGTATCTTCCACGTCCACGCCAAGGACGTTGTGATCGACGAGGCGCAACGGCTGCGGGTCGGCTCAAATGGCGAGGGCTGGTGGCGCTACACGCTGCCCGGCTACGGGCGCATCCGCTGGGGTGAATTCATCACCACACTGCGCCAGCACGGCTACGATGGCGTGCTCTCGATCGAGCACGAGGATAGTTCGTTCGGTGCCGAGGAGGGCTTTGCCTTGGCGGCACGCTACTTAGGCACTCTGGTGTGAAAGCAAAGACACCCTCACCTCCTGCCCCTCTCCCACCGGGAGAGGGGCAGGAGGTGAGGGTGCCGCTTGGCTACCGCAGTGCTGGCAGCCACTGCGCTTCGGCGGCCAGCAACTCGTCGGTCATGCTGTGAATCTGGTCGAGCGTGAGTAGCGCGGCGGTGAGTGGGTCGAGTGCGATCGCCTGGTAGACGGCCGCGCGGTCGCCGTGAATTGCGGCGTGGACGGCGCGCTCCTGCACGGCAATGCATGCGCGGTTGAGCGCGGCCAACTGCGGCGGCAAGTCGCCAACCACGGTTGGCTGCACACCGTTGGAATCGACCAGACAGGCCACCTCGACACAGCAACCGGCTGGCAGGTTCGTGATCAGTCCGCGATTTTCGACATTGCCATAGATCACGCGGGCGGTGCCGGTTTCCATGCTGTCGATGATGAACGCGCCATACTCGTGCGATGGCGTGAGGCCCTGGGCGAGCATTTTCTCGTAGTTCGGCGGCTCGTGCGCCAAGCACAGCTCGAAATAGTCCCAGCGCTCGGGGATGTACTCGCGCACCAGCTCGGGATTTTTGCGGAAGTAGGGCACATACTCCGAGGCATGGTGGCTCGATTCGGTGTGGAAGTAGCCGAACGTCCGCATGATCGCGGTTCGCACGCGCTCGCTGCCGCCCTCGTAGAGCGAATCACCCTTGGGCTGGCTGTGGTCGCCATTGTCGGCGGCGGCGTGGCTTGGCGCGCGCCCATAGCGCTGGGCCATAACTTCACGAATACGTGGGTATAAATCCTCGTCGCCGTGGCGAAATTCGATGAACCAGGCCTGATGATTGATGCCCGCCGAGCGAAAGGAAACCTGCTCGTATGGCACGCCTACTCGCCGTGCCAGCAGCTGTGATGTTCCCTGGACGCTGTGGCACAGGCCGACATTGCGAATACCGGTGGTGTTCAAAGCCCACGAGTTCATGGCCATTGGGTTGGCGTACTGAATCAGCAGCGCATTTGGACACAGCTCCTGCATGTCCTGGGCGATGCTGAGCAGCACCGGGATGCTGCGCAGGCCGCGCATCACGCCGCCAGGGCCAAGCGTGTCGCCTACGCATTGGTCGATGCCGTAGCGCCGTGGGATTTCGACATCGAGCTGGTAGGCCGCCAGCCCGCCGACTTGAAAGCAGACGATTACATAATCGGCCCCAGCCAGTGCCGCGCGCCGATCGGTGGTCGCCACCAACTGCGTAGGCAGGTCAAAGCGCTCGATCAGTGCGCGCGCGCCGGTGTGGGTGTGCTGAAGCCGCGCGGCGTCGATGTCCATAAGTGTGATCGTGGAGCCGCGCAGCGCCGCAAACGAAAGAATATCGCGGATGAGTGTTAGCGGGAAGACCACACCGCCCGCGCCAATGATAGAAACCTTTGGCATAGCAAGGCTGAACCTTTCAATTGTTTTAGGAGTTACGCAGTTGCCCAGAAGCTTTCATTACGCCTGCGGCAGGCAAGCAAATACCTCATCATTGTTTCGTTTTTGGTGCAGAGCACCAAAAAACGAAACAAAAAAGCTAGATGTTCCATGCTGCCGCAGGCTGAAGTCGCCAACTGCATACGTCCTATTGTTTAGCGCCCAGCGTTGCCGGCGCTACAGAACGTGCCAGACGTGTGGACGACGTGGGCAACTTTCAGCTCCTCGGCATCGGAGCCAAGCGGCCTGGGGCGCATGCCGTCGCCGACCTTCCACTGGAATTGCTCGGCCTGAGGAAAGCCGCGCTCGTAGGCGCGTAGGCCCAGCGGTACCAGCCGCAGCCGTCGGTCGATCCAGGCGGCGTCCCACGGGCCATCGGCCAGAATTTCCTCGGCGGGGCGAAACTCATAGTAGATCGTGCGCCGCAAACTGTTGCCTTCGACATGCGGCGAGCCATGGACGACCATGACATTATGCAGCAGCACATCGCCAGGCTGCATCTCGACCTCGATCGCATCGGGGTGATCCCAGCCATACGCCTCGGTGAGCGCGCAAATGTCCTGCTTCTGGCGTTGGGTGCCGGGGATGACGCGCAGTGCGCCAGCGCCACTCAGCGAAGCGTCGAGATACAGATCGAAGTTGAAGATACGATAGCCGCCACTGGGATGCACCGCGTCCTGGTGCCAGGGGATCTTTTCGCCGTCGCCTTCTTGCTTGAACACCATCGATTCGTAGGTCGGCACAAAGTTCGGGCCGCACAAGCTTTCAGCCACCGCCAGCACCTGCGGGCTGCCCAGCAGTTCAAGCGAGGCCGGCTGGCCTTTGTCGTGAACGTAGTTGACCCGGAACAGCACTGGCCCGTGCGTGCGGCGGGCAAAGTTGAAATCGTCGCCGGGGGCACCGTGCTGAGTACCATGATCGATCCATGCTCGCCCAGCCTGCTGCAGCCGGGCCAGCAGTGGCGCGGGAATCCAGTTGCGTAGCACCAGGTAGCCGTGCTCGTCGAAGAAGCGAATCTGCTCGCTGCTCAAATGGTACGGGCTGCGCTGAGTGAGCTGAGCGGTCTCGGAGAAGGCGGTTTCCATGGGCAATTCCTTTCTGTTAGAAGTTACGCAGTTGCCAGAAGTCTTTCATTTCGCCTGCGGCGGGCAAGGAAACAAGTAGTAATTGTTTTGTTTTTGGTGCTTTGCACCAAAAACAAAACAAAAAAGATAGATTTTCCACGCTGCCGCAGGCTGAAGTCGCCAACTGCATAAGTCCTGTCTGTATAAGTTGCAAAGCGGTTTTACAGAGCATACCATGAGGAAATGCTATAATCGCGCTGAATACTCTTGTGTTTTTCCTGTATCCTCAGATCTATGCCAGACCACGCCCACAATCATCAAGCTCCATTCGGCCTAGCCTGTTGGCAGGGCTGGCCTGCACCGATGCGGCAGGCCCACCGCCATAATGAGCTTGAGCTGAATGTCGTCGAGCGCGGTAGTGTCAGCTATCTATTTGGCGCGCAGCAGATGCTGCTGTGTGAAGGCGATGCCTGTCTGTTTTGGGCAGCTCGGCCACATCGCCTGATCGAGAGCGCTGGCGCGACCAGTGTGTTCTGGGTGACAGTGCCACTCGCGCTGTTTCTGAACTGGCGTCTTCCCACGCCGTTTGGCGCGGCACTGCTTGGCGGCACACTGGCGCAGGTGCATCACACCGCAGCGCTGCCTGACACCGCGCCGCTGCAACGTTGGCAGCGCGATCTGGATCGGCACGACAGCGCGTATCGTGCGATCGTGGAGCTTGAGCTAGAAGCGTATGTGCGGCGCTTTGCGCTTGAGTGGCGCGTCGGCCCGCTGCCGGTTGCGCGGCGGGCCAGCCCTGCCGAACGCATGGCCACCTACATCGGCCAGCACTCCGCCGAGCCGCTGTCGGTCGCGCTGATCGCAGCAGAGGTGGGGCTGCACCCGCACTACGCCATGCAGGTGTTCCGTTCGTTCTTTGGCATCAGCATGATTACCTACCTCACGCAGCAGCGGGTGGCACACGCCCAGCAATTGCTGATCACCGGCGATCTGAATGTGGCCGAAGTTGGTCTGGAGGTTGGCTTTAGCTCGACAAGCCGCTTCTACGCCGCCTTCAAAGCGATCTGCGGGGTCGCGCCCGGTGTGTACCGGGACTCGCTGCTGTAGCTATTTGTTTGAGTATTTGATGCTTTGCACCAAATACTCAAATATTTTACGCACATGGCGCTTTGAACCTGCGGCAGTGTGAGGAAGCTATTTTTAGTATTTGGAGGTATGGCGCAAAGCACCGCACGTCTGACTACATGTTCGGCGGCAGAACAGCGTGCTGGTGTACCTAGCAGCTATGTCTTGTGCGTACTGCTCTATGAACGGCGTCTTCTAAAGTACTTGAAGAAGGCGTGCAGTGTCCCAGTAAAATGGATGAGCCGTGATCGCCTTACCATCTCGCATTTGAAACACTTGAATCATTGGCATCTCAAGTTCGTTGCCGCTCTGCTTTGCTTGGCCACGAATACGTGAGCGAACGATAACATAATCTCCTGCTTCGAGATATTCGACATCGGTCGATTGAAAGTTCGCCCAGGTTCGTCCAAAAACCTCAAAGAACTTCGTCACGCTTTCGTAACCACGATACACACCGCCATATGGCAAGGATTCTGCTTGATGCAGTTCAAATTCTGGGTCAAGGTGTGTAAACGCTGCGCTTAATTCTCCGCGCCCAAGATCTGCATAAAAGTCCTGAATAACCTGCACGTTGCTCTGTACCACGTTGCGTCCTTTCTGAGAGTATCGACCAACAACTAGAGTGGAATCTTCGTATATATTGTTACTTCTGCAGATACAATTACAGCAAAAAATTAGTCGTGGTGTGATTTGATGTCGGCCACAACATCTGCAAGCGTCATTTCCTGCAATGCATGGTGCGTGGCAGCTTCAGCACGGCTGAAATAGTTTGTCAAGACTGGTTGAATGTGACCACCGACTGGACAGTTCTTATTCGGCGGACGCAACGGTAATGAAAAAAGTGATTCATTCTCAACCGCCGTGTATATGTCGAGAAGCGTAATTTCAGTTGGCGAAGGTATCAGAGCTAAACCGCCGCCGTTGCCAACTTGCGAACTAATCAGACCAGCACGTCGTAAATCGCCAAGTACACGCCGAATAAAAGAGGGATTTGTGTTCACACTCTCAGCAATATCCTCTGATGTTACCGTTTGTCCGGCACTGATAGCAAGCGCCGTAAGCGCATGGACAGCAATTGCAAAATGACTCGTCACACCCATGACCAAACCCTCCATCTGTATCTATAATAGATACAGATGGAGGGTTTGTCAAGTACTTTCTAAGAGCGTGATCGGAAACTTACATATGTGGTATCATGGTAAGAAATAGGGCTTTCTAATGCGGAGTATACCAGTATGCCAAAACGTGAGCG
>JACMIM010000386.1 GCA_014381165.1 Roseiflexaceae bacterium | reverse complement strand
TCCAGATCGACGCCCGCGACGATTCGATTATCGCGCACCTCGGCCAGCACATGCCCGCGTGACATGCCGCTGGCCCACATCGCTTCCAGCTCGTAGTGCTGCACTGCCTGCTGGTTCCAGCGCCGCTGGAACCACTGGTATTGACGCGGCAGCAGCGAGAACAGCAGCGCCAGGCCCACCACACCTGTGAGCAGAAGCGTGCCGCTACTGAGGACGACCAGTTTTATCACACGCGATGACATGTACATACTGCGGCTACCACGGCGGTGTTAGGGAAGCATGACAAAAATCTTCCGTGCATCGCTTACATTGCGGTTATGCCGCCCTCAACCATCAGCGGTGTTCCAGTCATGTAGCGCGACTCGTCGGACGCCATATACACAGCCGCCCAGGCGATATCCTCGGGCTGGCCGATGCCCAGTGGGTGCAGACGAAGGATCTCGGCATTGACAGCCTCCGGGTCGGCCTGCTGGGCTAGGAATTCCTGGTATAGCTCGGTATCGATCGTTCCTGGGCAAAGCGAGTTGACGCGGATGCGCTCCGGCGCATATCGAATCGCCATGCTACGAGTGAGATGCACAACCGCAGCTTTGGAGGCGCAGTACGCGGGGTGCATCGGAAAGCCGACAAAGGCCGACTCGCTGGCCATGTTGATGATCGAGCCGCCGCCTGCCTCGCGCATCAGCGGAATAACTCGCCGTGAGACCAGGAAGATGCTCTTCACGTTCACCGCGAATTGGCGATCCCATCCCTCCTCGCTCAGCTCCTCTACGCCGCCGACCACGGCGATCCCGGCGTTGTTGAATAGCACGTTGGGGCTTCCCAGAGCCGACACCACTTGCTGAATCGCGCTGTCGATCTCGCCGGCATTGGTCACATCGCAGCGCGAGAACAGCGCTTGGCCGCCTTCGGACGCGATCTTGGCGGCCACCGCCGCACCGCGTGTTTCGTTGGTGTCCAGGATACCGACCGCCGCTCCTTCGCGCGCGAAAATCTCCGCGCAGGTCGCACCAATGCCGCGTGCCGCCCCGGTGATAATAGCTACTTTGCCCGACAGTCGCTGTGTCATGCTTTGCTCCTTATCCAACTTTGCCGGTATTAGTGGCGAGCGCGTTGGCCAGGCAAGCCGAGCGACTTGGCCAACTGCCGAATCACGCGTCAGGCAGCGCTGCTCTGCTAGCGCATCGACAATCCGCCATTTACATCTAGAGTCTCACCGGTGATAAAGGTGTTGGCGATCAAGAATTGAATGGCGTGCGCGATATCTTGTGGTGTTCCGTGGCGTCCAAGCGGGGTGTTGTTTTTCCAAGCCTGCATTTGCTCGGGGGTTGACAGCCGCTCATGCTGCGGCGTTTCAGTTACACCGGGCGCGACAGCATTTACTCGAATTCCCTTCGGCGCCAGCTCCCGAGCCAATCCTCTTGTGAACGTGTCTATAGCGCCTTTGCTCGCTCCATAGATAGTTGAGCTAGGAGATCCGGTTCTCACGCCCACCGAAGTGATGTTGATGATACATGGGTTATTCTTGCTTCGGGCTAAAAAAGGAATCGCCAGCGAGCTGAGCAGCAGCACGGCAAACACATTTAATCGAAACATGTCCTCCATTAGCTGCCACTCAAGCTCCGAAGCTGGATACCGCTTGACCAGATCGCCCGCATTATTAATCAGAGCATCGAGCGTATCTGTTTCACGGCCCAGCTGCTCGATCACTGAACGGCATCCTTCTTCACTCGCTAGGTCGGCTTGAATGAGAACCGGTTTCGCGCCTTTAGCCTGGACTTGCGCAGCCACACGCTGAGCCGCTTCTGACGAACGATGGTAATGAATGCCGATCGTTGCACCGCTTTCCGCCAGCATCAACGCGGTGGCTGTGCCGATCCCACTACTTGCGCCCGTAACCAGATAAAAGCCGGATGCCATAACGTATAACTCCTCCAACTGTATGGCCACGCATGGTGCGCCGGATTGCGCAGGGTGCATCCGCCGGCCTGAAGACCGACAACATATTCCGGCGTAGCACTCCGAGTAGCGCGAGGGGTGTATCGAAAGGGGCGGGCGGAGCCGGCGATACCAACATCATACCGCTTTCGACGCGACTGTCAAGCTATCCCCCAAGTGACCGATGTGTGTCCATGATCGCATCGCGCATTAGGTGGCGCGCTTTATGTATCCCGCACCAGAACGCCCTTCTGGATGCTGGTTGGGTGCTCGGACAGCTCGGCGAAGACCGCTGGTGCCGTCCACATGTTGAACTCGGTCGCCGTCTGCGGATAGCTGATCTTGCCGCTGGCCAGCAATTCGAGCGATTCGGGGAAGCAGTTGACCGACGCGCGCGACCCGACGATCGTCATCTCCTTGCGGGTGAAGTCGAGGCCCGGGAAGGTCACGCCGACGCCTTTCTTCACCAGGCCGACGATCACAATCCGCCCGCCAGACGCGACCAGATCGACGGTCTGCTCCATCGCCTTGAGGTTGCCGGTCGCCTCGATCACCACCGGCGCGCCCTCGCCGTCCGTCTGGTCGAGTACATTTTGGAGTAGCGTGTCGTCGGCCACCAGCACGTCGGCCCCCAGCTTACGCGCGGTCTCCAGGCGATCGGGTACCAGGTCGGCGGCGATGGGGCGCGCGCCGCGGGCCTGCGCCACTTCGATCAGCGCCAGGCCAATCGGACCACAGCCGAGAATCAACACATACTCGCCCGCCGTCACGGCCCCGCGCCGGCATGCTTGCACGCCAATCGCCACTGGCTCGGCGAACGAGGCAAACGCCATCGATAGGCCCTCGGGTACCTTGTGGATATTCTTAGCTGGCGCTGTCACGGCCTCGGCGAAGCCGCCGGGGCGATGCGCCCCGATGATCTGTAGATTCGCGCAGCAGTTCCGCTTGCCAACCCGGCAGGGGTAGCAGATTCCGCAGCCGATAAACGGTTCGACGACAACGTGCGTGCCCAGCTCGATCCCGGTCACCTGCTCACCAACCGCGGCGACCGTCCCGGCGATCTCGTGCCCGCCGATCACGGGGTAGGATGCGTAGGGATTGGTGCCGCGGTAGATGTACATGTCGCCGGCGCAGATGCCGGTCGCCCCAACTGATACTAGTACCTCGCCTGGGCCAGGCTCCGGCATCTCCCAGTCGCCGACACGCATCTTGAAGGGCGCATCCATAATTGCGGCGCGCATACATTGCTCCTTTGCGACATGCGACTAAAATGTTTCCTCCAACGACTTGACCAGCCAGACCATTGTATTGTTGTAGGGCGTCGGAATGCCCAGCCGCCTGCCAGCGTCGACGATCGCGCCGTTGATCACGTCGATCTCGGTGCGCCGGCCTTTCTCTATGTCCTGCAGCATCGAGGCCTTCGCGCCGGCCGCGCGCTTGAGCAGGCCAGTGATCGCCTCCCAGCGCTCCTGCTCGCCCAGCGCGATATCCTGCGCATTGGCGACGGCGACGACCTCGCGGAGCAGGGCGCGCATAAGGTCGAGCGTCCCGCTGTGTTCGACGAGCTTCCCGGCATAGAAGCGCAGCAGCGCTGCGGTCGGCAGCGTGCAGACGTTCAGCGCCAGCTTCGACCAGATCTCCTTGAGCACATTTACGGTGGGCGTCACATCCAGGCCTGCTGCGGTGAACGTCTCGGTGATGCGCCTCAACCGGTCGCTGATTCTTCCGTCCAGCTCGCCGATAAAGGTCAGGCCGCGGCCGGAGTGCTGCGCCCGGCCGGGTTCGAGCAGGGTCGCGCTGTGGTAGGTCAGCCCGACCAATACCCGCTCCGCGCCAACAAGTGCGGAGATGCTCGACGCGTTGCCCCAACCGTTCTGTAGCGTCAGCACGGTCGTGTCAGGGCCGATCAAGGGCGTGGCGGCACCCACGGCAGTTTCGGTGTGGTAGCACTTGACGAAGACCATGACCAGATCCACTGGGCCAATCTCGGTTGGGTCGGTCGTTGCGCCAACGCGGATAATTCGGGCGTCCCCAGATTTGTCTTCGATATGAACCCCTTGGGCATTGATCGCCGCGATGCCTTGCTCCCACACGTCGATCAGCACGACGTTATTGCCTGCCTCGGCCAGGTGCCCGCCGAAGACGCTGCCCATCGCTCCGGCACCGCCAAGAACCGCAATCTTCATTGGCTTACTCCACTTCGTTGCAACATGAGGGTCAATCTAGCCGCGAAGAACGCAAATTGTCTACGAGCGCGTACTGGCTTTCCGCTCGTACTGCTTAATCGCTCCCGTTGGTCAAGCGCCTGGAACTGCCGCAGTGTACCAGACCCGCTACCTTGGGCGAAAGGAAGAAAAGCCACTCAACCAGATCGCAGCCATGGCATTGATCGCAATCTCTTGGCCATCTGGCGCGATCAAGCGCTGGTCTCCCTAGTCGCTTTTCCCGTCAAGTCGTACCTCGGCCGGTATGGTTGCGGAACGCACGGTGGCCATAATCCTGCTCTAGCCCTGCCATGTCGGGCATCTGGCGGATTGCTGCGACGCGTGGCGCCACCGCATTGGGCACTGCTTCAGTTCCTGGGCTATGTCGCCGTGTGCAGTTTAGTCGCGTGACGCGTCGCGAATGGCGGTTTTGGCGAAGCG
>JACMIM010000041.1 GCA_014381165.1 Roseiflexaceae bacterium | reverse complement strand
GGCGGTGCGCGCTGCGCCCAGCAGTGGCGGCCCCGGCACGGTTTTTAGTGTGCAGGGCGAGGGCTTTGCGCCAAACGAGGGCGTGAGCCTGTGGCTGACCGCCCCCGACAGCCAGGTGCGGCCAATCGAGCCGCGCCCAGCTGCCGACGCCGCAGGCTCGATCAGCGGAGCAAGCATTCGCTTTTCCAGCGCTGGCTTCGCCAATGGACGATGGGCGGTCACGGCACAGGGCCTCAGCAGCGGGCGCACCAGCGTGGGCTTCTTCACGGTGACCGGGCCAACCGGCGATCCCTCCAGGTTGGGTATCATCATCCACCCCGCGCTGGTGCCGGAGGGCCGTGGCTCGGTCGCGCCGCTCGCGGCCCCTGGCGGTTCGGCGTTCGCATTTGGCGCGGGCGGCTTCGACCCAGCCGAAGAAGTTGGCGCATGGCTGACGCCGCCCGGCGGTGCGAGCCTCCAGCCAGTCAACGAGGCAGCGATCGTCCGCGATGGCAAGGGTAGCATCCGTGTGGTCGCCCAGCCACAAAACGCCGCCGAGGGCATCTGGCTGATCACTGCCCAGGGCAAGACCACGCGCCGCGCTGCGACTGCCAGATTCAAAATCACCCGCGATTACTTCGCGCCGCTCAACACGCCGCGTCCTGGCAACCTCAATGGGCGCGCCGAGCCTGCCGAGGGCGGGCGGCGCACGCAATTCCGGCTTACCGGCAGCGGCTTCCGCGCCAACGAGCGGCTTGAGCACTGGGTCACTACGCCCGATGGGGCCTACTACCTGAACGCCCAGCTACAGGCCGATAGCCGTGGACGCGTCGGCTTCAGCCCTGGCCTGGTGGTACAATTCACCGCTCAGAACTCGCTGGGCGTGTATGGCTACCACTACCGCGGCGTCGCCAGCGGCCAGCGCGTCAGCCTGTACATGACGTATACCGGCGCACCGTAACGACCAGGCCAGCGCCGAGGGCGATCTCGCCCTCGGCGCTGGCCTCCCGGCCCTAAAGCGCCGGGCTATTGGGTTTGATGCCTCGGCGCTTTCTGCTGGCCCCGGCGTTGAAGACGTTGGTTGAGCCCGCGCAGGCGGGCTTCGTCATGCGAGCCAGCGGCTTCAGCCGCCAGGCGCGGGGGTGACGTGATCTTGCACACGCTGAAGCCAGCGCAGTGTTCAGCAGGCTATTCGTTGCGGGAAATGAATAAAGCGCCAGCGCAATGGCGTAGCAGGCCATGCCAAGGCAGCCACACCAGAGCGTCACACCAAACAGGGTTGTCACCAGCACAAGCATGGCAAAAGGATACCATTCTTTTCTGATGCAACGAAATCGAGCGCCTGACGTATAGCATAGTAAGGGTAGAAACACACATTCTGCTCTAAAAAGATTACTGAGTCTTAACACAACGAGCATCCACGAGTCGTTACAATCACCAGGCATGCATGAACCAACCGTTTCTTGTGGTTGCCGCTGTGTAATGAGGTACCTATGCTTCGTCTTTCCCGCATGGTCGGAATCGGCTTTCTGTTGCTCTCGCTGATCACGTTTGTCGGCAGGCTGTTTGGCGTGCCGCTTGGCAATGGCCTGGCAAATGTGCCGCTCGGGCCAGCGGGCGAACCAGTAACCATTACGATCTGGTATGGCACCGAAAAGCGCGACTGGCTGGAGGCGTCCAAAGCCAGCTTCGAGCGGACTAATCCAAGCGTGAATGGCCACCCGATCATTATTCAGCTGCGCGGCGTGGGTTCCGCCGAAATGGCTGAACGGATTGGCCGCGAGCAGTTCGCGGCCGGCGATCCGCTGCCAACCGTGGCCAGCCCGGCCGCCAGCTTGTGGCTACCAGTGATGGACCAGGAGTGGGCCGCACGCAACAGCACGCCACTGATCGCCACAGGCAACGAGGCACCCCAGCCGCTGGTGCTGACGCCGCTTGTACTGGTGGCCTGGCAGCAGCGCGCCGATGTGTTATGGCCCAACGGCGCAACCAATGGCGAGTTCTGGACACGCATTCACACGGCGCTGACCGCCGAGAACTGGGCGGCGATCGGCGGCGACCCGCAGTGGGGCCAGGTCAAGTTTGGCCACACCTCGCCGCTGCTGTCGAACAGTGGCGCGCAAGCCCTGGTGCTGATGGCCTACGGCTACCACAATAAAACTAGCGGCCTAAGCGTGGCCGATGTGACCGACCCCGATTTCGTGACCTGGCTTTCGGAAATCCAGCGCACCATCCCACAGTTCGGCGAGTCCACCGGCACGTTCATGAACGAAATGGTGCTGAAAGGGCCGGGTGCCTATGATATGGCGCTGGTGTACGAGAATCTGGCGATCGGCCAAGTCGATGCGCAAACCAAGAATGGCCGGATCGAGCAGGCCCAGGGCCGCCAGGGCCAGCCGATTCGCATCTACTACCCGCCCGCCACCACGATCAGCGATCATCCCTACGCGATCTTGCAGGCACCCTGGGTTACGGCCGACCAACGCGCAGCCGCAGTAAAATTCCGCGATTTCCTGCTGGCCCAGCCGCAGCAGGAGCAGGCACTCCAATTCGGCTTTCGCCCAGCCAACCCCAATGTTGCGATCGCCACCAGCGACCCGCAGAACCCGTTTGTGCGCTACCGCGACTTTGGCGTGCAGGTGCAGATCGACCAGCAGGTCGAGACACCGGCAGCCCAAACCCTGACCGAGCTGCTGGAAGTCTGGCGGCGCGGGCGATTCGTGTAAGCAAAAATTTTTGTTTCAGGTTTTGGCGCGTTGCACCACTGGGGGTTCGGGGGCCTTCGGCCCCCGAGAATATCCTTTTCTTGTGTTTTGGCGGCTTCGCCGCCAAAACACAAGAAAAGGGAAAGTCCTAACAAAAAGAATATAACCATTCCATAAGGAGCTACTCTGTGCGAAAGATACACGCGCTGCTTGCCACATTGTTCTGCGCCAGCCTGATCATGGCCTGCGGAGTGGGCGGTGGCGGTACGACTGAGCCTGCAAATGGCGTTCCCGCCGGCGCGCTTGAAATCTCGATGCTGTATGGCAGCGAGAAGCGCGTCTGGATCGACGAGGTCACTGCGCAGTTCAACGCCCAGCAGGTCAAATCCAGTAGTGGCAAGCCGATCTTTGTGACCACCACTCCAGTTGGCTCGGCGGATTCAATGAATCAAATTCTCGATGGCAGAGCCCAACCGACGATCTGGAGCCCGGCTTCGGCGGTGCTGGTTCCCCTGGCCAACCAGCGCTGGGCGCAGGCCAACGCCGGCGCGCAGTTAGTCGAGGGCACGCCGCCGCCGCTGGTGCTCAGCCCGGTGGTGATCGCCATGTGGGAACCCATGGCCAAAGCACTCGGCTGGCCGCAAACACTGATCGGCTGGGGCGATATCGCCGAGCTTGCCACCAGCGGCAAAACTTGGGCCGATTACGGCCACCCCGAGTGGGGGCCGTTCCAGTTCGGCCACACCCATCCCGATTACTCGAACAGTGGCATCGTCAGCATTCTGGCCACCGCCTACGCCGCCACCGGCAAAACCCGTGGCCTGACCGTCGCCGATGTGCAGCAGCCCGAAACCGCCGAGTTCATGCGCAAGGTCGAAAGCGGCGTCATCCATTATGGCGAGAGCACCGGCTTCTTTGGCGAGCAGATGTTTAACCGTGGCCCTGGCTACTTGTCGGCTGCCGTGCTGTATGAAAACTTGGTGGTGCAATCGCGCGACCGCAGCCGCTACCCCAACCTTTCCACGCAAGTGGTCGCAATTTACCCCAAAGAAGGCACGTTCTGGAGCGACCACCCCTACGCGATTCTGAACGCGCCTTGGGTCGATGCCGAAAAGCGCGCCGCCGCCGAGGCCTACCGCGATTTTCTGCTAGCACGCCCGCAGCAGGAGGCCGCGCTGAAGTTCGGCTTCCGCCCTGGTGATCCTAATGTGCCAGTCGGCGAACCGATCACCGTAGCCAATGGCGTCGATCCGACCCAGCCCCAAACACTGCTGGAGGTGCCGAGCGCCGATGTGATCGATGCGGTGCGGGCGGTCTGGGGCCAGAACAAAAAGCGCGTCGACGTGATGGCGGTGCTGGATGTTTCCGGCAGTATGTCGGAAGAAAACCGCATGGAACAGGCCAAGGGCGCATTAAAGACCTTTGTCGAACAGCTGGCCGAGGAAGACGGCTTTGGGCTGACTATTTTCAACTCCACTTCCACTGTGGTCAGCGAGATCTCGCCGCTTGGCCCCAAGCGCCAGCAGATGCTCGACACTGTGGGCGGCCTGTTTCCGGACGGCGGCACCCGCCTGTATGATACCGTTGTGGAGGCCTACAGTGCGCTCCAAGCCGAACCTGCGGGCGAACGCATTCGCGCAGTCGTCGTGCTGACCGATGGCGAGGACACCGACAGCGTGCGCTCGCTCGAGCAGCTGGTGCAGGAAATCCAGCGCGATGCCGAGGGCCGCAGCATCAAAGTCTTTACGATCGCCTTCGGCGGAACAGCAAATGTCGAGGTGGTCAAGCAGATCGCCGAGGCGACCGGCGCGAAAAGTTACCAGGCCGACGACGCGGCGGCCATCGAGCGCGTCTACCGCGATATCGCAACGTTTTTCTAAATGCTATAGCATCCCTAGCGGGGGTTTGGGGGCTTCAGCCCCCGAGAAGAATCCCTTCTTATTTCACAAATCCGATGGGGATGCTATACCACGGAGTGTCTATGTCATCTCCCGCCTATCTCCGCGCTGCTAGGCAGCCGCTGGCGCTGGCAGTACTGTTCGTGGCACTGCTCGGCGGCGTAGTCGTGTCCG
This sequence comes from Roseiflexaceae bacterium, assembly GCA_014381165.1. GTDB lineage: Bacteria > Chloroflexota > Chloroflexia > Chloroflexales > Roseiflexaceae > JACMIM01. The sequence continues at coordinate 1,135 of JACMIM010000041.1, read as the reverse complement.
CATGGCTCCTGCCGGTTGGGTTGCTCGCCTATGCGCTGATGGTCTGGCTAGCTGCCAACGACCGCGAGTTGCGGGCCGAAGCTGCTGCGCCGCCACGCACACGCTTGACCAGCCCGACCTTCAGCGCCCAGATGGGACTGATCGACCAAAGCGCCTTGGCCATCCGGCGCAGTGTCGACCAATCACCAGCCCCACTCAAGAACATCCTGACCCGCGTTGTCGACCAGGCCCGCGACCTCAGCGGCGAGGCTCACAGCCTGTCCGACAAGGGCCAGATTATCGAGCAGTATCTGGCGACGGTCAACCAGACGGCGCTGCAAAAGCAGATCGAGGCGCTCGACATCCGCCTACGCTCGACCCAGGACACCTACACGCGCAACCAGCTCGAGGAAACGCGGCTAGCGCTGACCGAGCGGCAGGCCAACGCCAGCGATCTGGAAACCTATATTGGCCGGATCAGTGCGCAGCTCCAGAATATCGCCGCCAGCCTGGATAATGTGCATGCCGAAACCGTGAGGCTGCGCACCGCCGACGCCGTCAGCGCCGACAGCGCCACCAGCCAGGTGGCCCAGCGCCTGAGCGACCTGCGCTCCGACATGGACGCCTTCCAGCGCGTGCTGGACACCGCCCTGACCCAAAGCGGCGCGGCTGCGTAACAAAGCTACCCGGCGCTGAAGCGCCGGGCTATTTGGTGGTGCAGCCTTCGTGGTGCAACGCAATTGACAAGATAGGTAAATGCCGAACCCAGTAGCCCGGTGCTTCAGCGCCGGGTTCGACGTGCGCGCAAGAACATATGATGGCAGTATGTAGCCCACAATATTTCACTGGCTGAACCCAAAATTTAACAAGCCCTTAACGCAGACTTGCCCGCACTTTAATCAAACGCTGCTAAAGTACTAGCATCTGACATTGCGCAGGCAACGCATGCCCCTTCCGTACCAGACACATGCAAGCTGTGTTTTGGCTGTGATGGGGCATTTTCGTGACACGCGATGCAGGTACAGTGGAGTAGATTGAGAGAGAAGGAGTGATGGATGTTTAAGATTCTCCCGACCCAGGCCAAGCGCGCGCTCGCGTTGACCATGCTAGTTCCGTTGATTGTCGCCTGTGGCGGCGGAGGCACCGCAGCCACTTC
>JACMIM010000385.1 GCA_014381165.1 Roseiflexaceae bacterium | reverse complement strand
GATTACGGGCGATCCACAACTCTTGCTGGGGGTGCCCATACGCCACCAGCAAAACGTCTGGGCCTGCGGCAGCGACCATAGCGCGAATCGCGGGGGCGTCCTCCGGGCGAGGCGAGCCGGCATAGCAGCCGACGATCCGCAGCCCGGCGTAGCGCTGCTGAAGCGCCGCAGCTGCCTGCTCGGCCACGCCGGGCGCGGCCCCGAGCAGAAACAGCGACCAGCCACGCCGCGCGGCTTCTTGAGCGATACGTTCGGAAAGGCCCACGCCGGTCACACGGCTGCGGAACGGGCTGCCACGCCGCCGCGCCTCCAGGATAAGGCCGTAGCCGTCGGGCGTATTCAGATCGGCGGCCAGCAGCACGCGCCGAAACACGCTGCTGGTGCGCGCCGCCATCACAAACTCAGGATTGACCGTGCAAACCTGGTGCGGGCCGCCCTCGGCAATCATCGCAGCGACGCGGGCCAGCGCCGCATCCTCGGAAACATCGTCGATCGGGACGCCCAGGATGGCGATGCGCCGTGAAGGAGACGTGTCAAAAGACATGCACTACCGCCTTCCTTCAAAACGTGCTGAAGCGCATTGGAGCGGTTGACGCCTCTGGTCACACGAAAACACTGGTACGCCCAACCAAATAGCCCGGCGCTTCAGCGCCGGGTTGGGCACAGGTCTTTTCGTTCTTCGTTCTTCGCGCCTTCGCGGCTATGCTTCATGCAGAAGCTCTACCTTGGAACCGCCAGCGCGTTGGGTCGATGTTAAAGGTCGTCCAGGCGATGACTGTGTGCAATTGCAATCGATACAGGCCGCCCGCGTCCCACTGATCCGGCTCAGGCTGGTAGCAGTCGGCGAGATACTTAGCAGCGTACTGATCGGCAAGCCGCCGTTTGAACGCGGGGTCGAGCGTGCTGCCGCGAACCTGAAGCGCATCGCCCTCAAGCACCACCACGTCCTTGCCTGCGCCGCCACTTTCGATGTGAATCGAGACAGCTGGGTTAGCCGACATGTTCTTGCCCCGCCGCGTTTCCGGCGAACCGTCGAAGAACAGCGTCTCGTCGAGCCACACGCCCCAGATCGGCGAGCTGTGCGGGCGACCGTTCGGCCTGACGGTGCCCACCCAGTAGATCATCGCCCGCTCCAGCCGCTCGGTCACATGGCTCCATGGCAGCAACTGTTCGAGGCTTTCTGGCACGCCGTAATCGGCAGGGAGCACCGGGCGATCGACAATTGGCCTTTGCATAGCACCTCCTTGCGTATCGAAGGTCTAGTATCGCACCCTGCTGCGACAGGTAGCGTCACAGCCACCGCAGACATTGGATGAATCCGGCGTCTGATATTCCGAAACGCGCTTCAGCGCGTTTTTAATAGCAGCAGCGGGTTTCAACCCACCTGCGCCCGTGGCGTGTGCAAAACGATACGCCACGTTCATCACAGCTCGCGGTCGCCAGTCCACCAAATGCTGTCGTAGTCGGCATTGGCATCTTCGAGCTTATAGCCAATCACATGTGCGTAGGCCGCGATGTGCGGATCGACCTGACGGCGAAAGGTGATGTAGGCCTCCAGCGCCGAGGCCGATCTGAGATCGTTTGCGGGATCGAGCGCCTGCCCATTGCTGGAAGCCACACTATGCGCCTGCCGCTGTTGGGGCGGCTCATCGTCGCTCCCGTGCTCGATGCGACTTTCGACCAATACGGGAACGGCGCGCTCGCTAGCCACATGGACGTTCAGGCCAATCTGCTGAAGCGCGGCTTGCTGTGTGGCAAATTCGCGTTCCAAGCTGTTCCTGCTTTGGCCATCACCGTGCGCTTGCGGCGAGGGCAGGTGCAGCGAGCCGCTGAAGCGCCGCAGACTGTAGTGCAGGGATTGCTCAAGCGCGATCAAGTCTGGGTGAAAGACCAGCGCGCGGTGCTGGTCGGGCGAAAGCGTGTAGCGCAGCGCAGCGACCAAGTTACGGGCGATCACCAGCAGCCGCAGCAGCGAGTGCTGGACGCGGCGCGTGTGGGCGTAGTACAGCACCGCGTGCTGCTCGTGGCTTTCGGTGATCGCCAACAACTCCAGCGCAAGCTCGCGCAGCCGTTTGGTCAGCTGGTTATCCCAGCCAACGCCATTGCCAAGATAGCGCCGCAGCATTGGCAGGGCGCTGGCCTGACCGGCCACCTCGGCGTCGAGTGCCGTCGCTACCTGGCGGCGGCGAGTCAAGGCGGGATACAACGCCAGCAGGTACGATACGCTAAAGGCAACGGTAATCGTGCCAAGCAAGGCCTGAAGTACAGCCAAACCGCGAAACACCGGCACAACTGGCAGGATGTCGCCATAGCCAAGTGTGGCGGTAGTCACGCCGCTGAAGTACAGCGCGCTGCTGAATGTTGGCGAGATCGCTGTAGACGAGCTAAAATACGCGCCGTTGCCGATCCAGGGCGTGTAGATCAGCGCAAAGCCAACCGTGAACAGCGCAAGCCACAACGCTATCAGGCCTGCGACCATCAGCGGTACGCCCCATGTCAACAGGTTGAAGCCATCCGGGCGGCGCGGCGTGAGCGCGTGTATGCCGCGCAGCGCCCACCAAATGCCCTGCTGAAAGCGGCTGCTGACCTGGCTTTCGACCTCGGGGTGCAGAACGGTGGCGACAATATCGAATACACCGGCTGCAATCAGCAGTGCGCCAAGGCCGACCAGTAGCATGTCGATCATCAGCGCGCGCCTGCTTCCTGGCCAGGTTCGACCGTCGCCTCCTCGCGGTCTTGCTCGAACAGCTCGCGTTGCGCCCGCGATTGCACTTCGGGGTTATACAGCATCATATCTTGTTTGGCCTGATGGGTGTAGCGCTGAAACAGCACCAGCGCGATCACAACCAGCGCAAGCGCCGCGCCAAAGATCAGCGTGTCGAGCGGCGCAGTCCATTCGATGAAATGCTCAAGAAACGTGATGCCAAGAATGACGATCACCACGCTGACAATCTTCGATTCGAGATCATACAGCGATTCAACGCCAAGCGCGACGGTCAGGTTCAGTGGCGCGATGAACAGGCTGTACAAGCCGATGCCAATGATGTAAAACACCACTGCCTTCAGCATCGCACTGACAATTTCAAGAAACTCGACTGTCAGATCGGCTGTGCTAAACTGGCCAGATGTCAGGGCATTCGACCAAGCCTGGAACAGAATGACCAGGGCTTGGATGGCCCCAAGCACAAACAAACTTGCGGCCACCAGCATCACCGCCACAACGGCAATAACAACAATATAGCGGCTTCTACCGATGGTACGGCTGATGAATGAGGGCGGCGTCGCGTCGCTTGGTGCAGGCGACTTATCGCCGCGCAATGGTGGGGTTGTCATGCTCACGACAAGGGCAAGTGCTGTGCCAAAAACCGCAGTCGGACTCCACGAGCTATAGCGGGGTTTGCGGCGCAGCCCGCCAGAAAAAACCCTCTTTCACAAATCCGGTAGGATTACTATAGATTTAGGAGTTACGCAGTTGCCCAAGCCCGTTCATTTCGCCTGCGGCGGGCAAGGGAATACCTCATCATTGTTTTGTTTTTTGGTGACTTGTACCAAAAAACAAAACAAACAAGATAGATGTTCCGTGCTGCCGCAGGCTGAAATCGCCAACCGCGTAAGTCCTAAGATTTCTCAGTGGCATTGATTGTGGTAGAACGGTGGACAACTAGACATCAAAAGGAGCACCAATGACCACAGTGCGCCGTCTGGCCATTTTGCTATGTGGGTACGAGATTTTGCGCAAGAGCGACTCGACGCGCGGGCGTGGCGAACGCTTTGTGTTTGCCTCGCCGATCTCGGCCTACCTGCTAGAGCTTACCAGCGGGTACCTGCTGGTCGATACCGGCGTGAACAGCGCAATTCTGCGTGATCCAGCCCTTCTGGCGGCGTACTACACCGGGCGCAACTGGACGCCGCCGATTGTTCAGCTTGCGCATGAACTGCTACCCCAGCTTGCGCAACTCGGCGTGAATCCCCAGGACATTACGGATGTATTTCTCACCCACATGCACATGGATCACACCGGCAATCTGCGCCAGTTCCAGCACGCCAGCATCCACGTTCAACGCCGCGAGCACGAGTATGCCACGACAGCGGGCCACGCGCCGGCCTGGTTCGATATCGACTACGACCTACCGGCCTTGCGCTGGGCACTGCACGATGGCGACTGGACGTTCGCGCCGGGTGTACAGGCGCTGGCAACCTACGGCCACACGCCCGGCCACCAATCGCTGCTGGTGACGCTGCCGGAAACTGGCCCAGTCGTACTGGTGGGCGATGTCGCCGATCTGGCGGAGAACTTTGCCGAGCAGGTGCTACCCGGCGACGCCAGCGACGACCAGCAGGCGCTGGCCAGTATTCGGCGCATCAACCAGATAGTGGACGAACACGGCGCGGCACGCTTTCTGTGCCACGATCCGGCCTTTGTCCACAGCGCGCGGCTAGCACCGGAATGGTACAGCTGATTGTGTTGAATAAGCGTGTATGGTACCATGGGAAAGGCGCGAAAGCGCAAAGCGGGGTTTGGGGCGCAGCCCCCGAAATATCCCCTTTTTCTTTTACACCTGTGGTGGGAATGCCATAGTGGTATGAAAATACAAGAATTGTAGGATAGAACATGAACCTTACACAAAAGCAGCGCCAATATTTGCGCAAGCTCGCGCACGATCTGAAGCCAGTGGTGCAGATCGGCAAAAATGGCCTGAGCGAGCAAACAGTGGTCAGCGCGGATCAGGTGTTGCACACCCAGGAGCTGATCAAAGTGAAGTTTCACGACTTCCAGGATCAGAAGCAGGAGATCTCGGAGCAACTCGCAACACGCACCAAGGCAGTGCTGGTCTCGATTATTGGCAACACGGCGATTCTGTACCGCCAAAGCAGCGACTCCGAGCGGCGCACGATCGAGGTACCTCGGCTGTAAGCGTTACGTCGCCGACGTACTACGTTCGTCAAGTGCAACCAGCTCGACTGAAAGTTCAGGGCCACGCACGGTCAGGATGGCCACCGACAGCGGCAGGGTGAAGCGGCGCGGGCCAGCCGCGCCGGGATTGACGAATAGCACACCGCCGCGTTCCTCGACCCGTTGCCGGTGCGTGTGGCCACTGACGACCACACGGTACCCTTGCACCGCTTGCGGCTGCGCGAATTCGGCGAGATCGTGAATGACCAGCAGGCGCACGGAATCGATCAGCAGCTCGGCGCTGTGGGGCAGCGTTCGGCCCCAAGGGCTGGTGTCGGTGTTGCCGCGCACCGCCGTCACTGGGGCGATGTTGCGCAAGCCATCGAGAATTGCCGACCCGCCGACATCGCCAGCATGCAGAATCTGTTCGACTCCGGCCAGCGCGGCAAGCGCGGCTGGGCGCAGCAGGCCGTGTGTGTCGGAAATCAGGCCAATCCGGCGCTCGTTACGCATAGTTAGAATACTTTCCGCGTAATGTTTGCGGGCGAGAAGCCTGCTGTTACGACACAAAACACGCTGAAGCGCGTTGAACTGCTACAACGCGCTTCAGCGTGTTTCGCGTGCTACCGGCGCAGCTTCTAGCCCGCCGACGTATCGGCGGCTGGCACGGCGCGCACGACCACGCGCTGTGTGAATTTAGCGGGGCCAGTTCCCGGCCAACATGTCACCATGGTCAGCACTTCGCTGTCAGTCGGCGCGATCAGCTCGGCGTTGGCGGCGCGCTGCTCCGGCGGCGCGCCCTCTTCATCGAGCACCAGGCGTTCGGTGATCGTATAGCGCAGTTGCTGACCGTCGGCATAGAGAATCACTTCTTCGCCAGGATGCACATAGAACAGATCACGAAAGACCTGCCCGTAGCCGCCGACATGGCCTGCTAACACGATGTTATTGCCCTCACCTGGGTTGCCAGAATCGCGGTGGTGGCCAACCGCGTACTTCGCAACCTGCCAAACCGGGTTCTGCTGCCCGTCGTCGCCAACCAAATCCCAACCAACCTCGACAACTTTTGCATCGAGCTTGATGCTTGGAATAACCAATCGAGTTACCGCCGTATGCCAGATCGGCGCGGGCGTTGCCGTCGGCAGGGGGTGGCCCGCAACCACAGGCAGGCGGGCCGCAGCAGCAACGGGCGGCGTGGGCGCAACCACAGGCGGGGGCGCGATAAACGGCGCTGGCTCGCTTGCAGCGCTTTCGTCGACCGCTGCTGGCGCGGGCACATCGGAATCGCCACGGGCCGCATACCGGCCATATTCGTCGGTGGCGTAGACGCCGCCGACATACAGCAGCACGATTGCGCCGCCCAGCATACAGAGGTTGCCGATCGTCCACAGCATGCGTGCGCGCGCCGTCAGCACCGATGATTGCGTGCGGCGGCCTTGCCCCCTGCTCGCGAAAGTTACCCGAGAAAAACGTGTCATGCAACGTCCTGAAGTCATAGAGTAGATTGTATCGAATACGCACAAGCCCCAGCGGGCGGATGCGCACCGCCCCAGTATACCATTTCGCACTGCGTTGCATACAGTTCGGGGCTATGGTAAGATGCGGCTGTACCGCGCTGCGCGTGCGCGGCCTGGGGAGCAGCCTCAGAGCATTGAAGGAGCGCCTTTGTGGGATCGAACGAGCAGCCGGAAGAAGCCTCAGACCGCACCCTCACTCTTCGTCTCAGCCGCGAAAACCTGACGCTGGCGGCCGCGATCGCGTTTCTGCTCGCGGCGGCAGTGCTGGCGATCTTTTTCTCGATGGAAGACGCCACCACACCAGCGCCGCAAGGCCCGACCGCGATCGCCGGGGTGGCGACCGCTGGCACGGCTGCTACGCCCGTACTGCTGCCCACATCTGGCGCGCCCTACCCAAACCCGGTTCAACAGACACCGCCTGCGACATTTGAAACCCAGCCATACCCCGATCCGAACGAGCCAGGCCAAAGCCCATCGCCGGAAGGCGACCCGAATAATCAGGAGCCGTCGCCGACCGCCGACGATCTGTTTGCGGTCGATACGCCCAGCGCCCAAACACCCGGTGCTGGCACGGCAGCGGATGCCACACCTGCCAGCACATCTGCGGCAGGACAGCAGGTGCCAACCTTCGAGCCCGCCCGCCCGACCGCCACCGCCAGCAGCGGCAACCCCTACCCCGCCCCATCAACTGCGCAGACCCAGCCAACAGATGCCCCAGCCCCTGTCGCACCAACCGCGCCGATCTTCGATCCCACTGATGCGCCGGCCACACCAAACCCATCGCCGCGCACGCCCGCTCCGACCAACGAGCCGGCTGCCGGTGCCACCGACGCACCCACACCCACGCCCACGCCAGCAGCGACACAACCGCCTGCAACGCCTGCGCCGCCAACACCCATCCCCGCCGATGTAGTGCGCGGCACAGTCCGCTGGACGACCGCGCAAAGCCCAATCACACTACGCCGTGATCTTCAGATCGCGCCCGGATCGTCGCTGCTGATCGACCCTGGCGTGGAGGTACGTATTACTCCCGGCGCGGCGATCTATGTCGATGGGAACTTGTACGCCCGCGGCCAACCTGGCCAGCCCGTCAAGATCGTGAGCACTGGCGGCGGGCGCTGGGACGCGATCTATGGTCGCCCTGGTGCCGACATCGGCCTCGACCAGGTCGAGTTGAGTGGCGGTGGCAATGGCGGCACGCTAATCTTTAGTGAGGGCGGCAATCTGAGTATTGTGCGCTCGCAGATTCGTGATAACGGCGGCCAGATTCGCAGCTATGATAGCCGGGTCGAGATGCGCGAAACTGATGTCAGCGGCAACGACCTGCCATATGGCGCTGCGGTCGAGGTGAGCTTTCTCAATGGCGGCGGCGTCACACTGATCGGCAACCGTATTGGCGGCAACCGCCAGGCCGCAGGAGCACCGCCAGTGCAAATACGCAACGAAGGCGCCTTCGACACCGTGAACCTTGACGCGCAGGGCAACCTGCTGGTTGGCCGCGACGGTCCGGCCATGGTGGTCGCAACCAATGGGCCACTGCGCGGGACCCTGAGCTGTAACGCCCTGCTCAATGGCACCGAAGGCCTGATGATCAAGGCCGGGCTGCTTCAGGTAGCCCCGGAGGTTGCGTTGAACATCAGCAATAATGTCATTGCCGACCAGACGCCGCCGATCATCCCAATATATCTAACCTATGGCATCGGTCGCGGCGCGTCTAGCGACATCTACATCGATATGCGCAACAATTATTGGAACAGCGCGCTTGGGCCGTATCACCCCGAGTTGTACGCCGATGGGCGCGGCGAGGCGGTCGGTGCCAACATCGATTTTGCGCCCTGGCTCGCCGAGCGACCAGCCTGCGCGCCGCGCCCGTAAGGTGG
>JACMIM010000384.1 GCA_014381165.1 Roseiflexaceae bacterium | reverse complement strand
GTGCTGGCCGCGCTCGAAGTGGCGGGTGTCTCGCCAGATCGCCGCGCCGAAACGGTAACACTGGACGAGTGGCAGGCGCTCTACGCCACGCTGCAACCGAACCTTTAGTTTGACACAAAGGCAGGGGCGGGTTTGAAACCCGCCCCTGCCTTTGTGTCTTCGTGGCCAATTGCCTACTGCTCGATTGTGACACCCTTCCAGAAGGCCAGGTAGCCGGTGATCTCCTTGGCGGCGTCCTTTGGTGCGGGGTAGTACCAGGCCGCGTCCTTGTTCTGCTGCCCCTCGACATCGAGCGTGTAGTAGCTGGCCTCACCCTTCCACGGGCAGGTAGAGTGAGTTGCGCTTTCGCGTAGGTAGGCCTGGTTGACTGCGTCCGGCGGGAAGTAGTGGTTATTCTCGACCACGCGAGTCTGGTCGCTTTCGGCGATCACCACGTTATTCCAGATTGCTTTCATCGTGTCCCCTCCTCAGTGTCGGCGCAAACGTGCGCTTTTTTACTACGAATGTACTGTAGGAAACGATCTTTAGGAATCGTACCCGAGGCAGCCGCGCGGCTGAAGCCGCTGGCTGGGGTTACGAAGCCCGCCTGCGCGGGCTGAATCGATGTTCAGCCCGCGCAGGCCGGTTTCAACGCCACTACACTGGCAGCGTGATCGCAACCGTGGTGCCGCGACCGAGCGTGCTTTCCGCGCTGATCTCGCCGCCGTGGGCCAACACAATCTGGCGAGCGATCGCCAAACCCAGGCCACTGCCGCCGCTCGACCGCGTGCGCGAGCCGTCGGCACGGTAGAAGCGGTCGAAGATGTGCGGCAACGCCTCGGGCGCAATCCCGCTGCCAGTGTCGGCAACGGTTATGACAACCCACTGTGATGCTGGCCCGCTGCGCTCCACGGCGTTAAGCGTCACCTGCCCACCGGCGGGCGTATGGCGCAGGGCATTGGCCAGAATGTTTGCCAGCACTTGCTGCACACGCTGGCCATCGACATGGAGTGCTGGTAGGTGTTCTGCTGCTGCGACGGATAACACCACGCCTTCTGCGTCCGCTTGAGCCGTAAACGATGCGGCGCAATTATGCAGCAACTCGGCGGCATCGACCGGCTCGGGGTAGAGCTGGAGCTGCCCAGCCTCGGCCAGCGCCAGCACCCGCAGATCTTCGATCAGCCGCTCGAGCAGCGCCGTTTCGTCGAGCAGCCGTGCGACCTGCTCGGGCGAAGCTTGGTAGATGCCATCCTGAATGCCTTCGAGCCGCCCCTTCACAATCGAGAGCGGCGTGCGCAGCTCGTGGGCCACATCGGCGGTGAGCTGGCGGCGCTGGCGATCGGCATCGCCAAGTGCATGCGACATGGTGTTGAACGCGCGGGCCAACTCGTCGAGTTCACGGATGTGCGCCCCAGCCACGCGCACATTCAGCTGGCCACCAGCCACTTGGAGCGCCGCGTCGGTGACACTACGCAGCGGGCGGGCCAACCAGCGCGAAAGCAGCACAGCCAGCAGCAACAGCAGCGCCGCCAGCGCGCCGCCTGCCAGCACAAAACTACGGATAATCGCAAACACCGTGTCGCGGGGCGGGCCATCATAGCGGCCGCGCGCATCCGGCAGAAAGACCAGGGTGCCAATCGGGCGTTGGCCGGCGATCAGCGGCACATCGCGGTCGAAGCCAGCCGACCCGCCGTGCTGGCCGGTTCGATCAGGCGGCAACAGTGCGCCACGCGCGAGATCGCCTGCAACTGGGCGACCCTGTGCATCAAGAATCACGAACTCACTGCCGCCAAATGGCAACTGGGCAATGCGGGCCTCGACACCCTGCCACGAGCCACCATTCGCCAGATAGAAGTCCCCCAAGGCTTCGCCATAGAACAGCTCGCTGCTGGAATAAGCCTCGCGCAGCGGCCCCGGCTGCCAGAAGCCGCTGACAGCCAGCCCAAAGAAGCCCAGCATGCCACAGATGCCAAGCAGGATCACCAGCGCAAATGAGCTGAGCAATGTCCAGAAGATTGGTGGGCGCATGTGTTTAGGGGCTACGTTTCGTCGGCGAATTTGTAGCCGACGCCGTAGAGCGTGAGTACGTAGCGCGGCTCGCGCGGGTCGGGCTCGATCTTGCGGCGCAGGTTTTTGATATGGGCGTCGACGGTGCGGTCGAAGCCAGCGTAGCTCACATCATACGCCTGTTCGATCAGCTGCGTGCGCGTGAACGGCCGGCCCGGCTCGCGCGCCAAGATCGCCAACAGCTCGAACTCGGTGGCGGTCAGATCGATCAGCAGCCCAGCGCGGCGAACACTGCGGCGTTGCATGTCGATCGTCAGCTCGCCAATTTGCATGATTGCTGTCGGCTCGCGCTCGCCTTCGCTGCGGCGCAACACCGCTCGCACCCGTGCGACCAGCTCGCGTGGGCTGAATGGCTTGGTCATGTAGTCGTCGGCCCCTAGTTCGAGGCCGCTCACCCGATCGGCCTCCTCGACCCGTGCGGTCAGCAGGATCACCGGGATGGCGTGGGTGGCCGGGCTACTGCGCAGGCTGCGCAACACATCTAGCCCGTCGATCTCCGGCAGCATCAGGTCGAGCACAATCAGGGCGGGCAGCTCGGCCCGCGCCAGGCGCAGCGCATCCGCGCCATTCCCCGCCGTCAGCACGCGGAAGCCGCCCTGCACCAGGTAATCGCGGGCGATGGCGACAATACCGGGCTGATCGTCGACAACTAAAAGCGTTCGTGTTGGCATATGATGAGATTCAATATGTTGCAACCACGCGGGTCGTGCGGGTTCGAAGCCCGCTGTTACGACCGAAAACGCGCTGAAGCGCGTTACTGCGGTTGAACGCGCTTCAGCGCGTTTGGCGTATCAGACGCCGGATGCATCCGGTGGCCGTGGAGGTGGCGCAACAATCTGAATTCCACCCCTTGGCATATGATTTGGTCATGGATGGTGGGTCACGGGAATCCTCCCGTGACCCACCATCCATGACAAGCTAGCGATTACAGATTCCGCGTTTCGCCAGTGTAGGTCTCGCCGGTTGGCGATGCTGGCGGCGGGCCGTGCGGGCCATCGTGCGGGCCACGCGGCCCGCCATTGCGCCAGCGGCCACGCACGCTCAGGATAAGCAGCACCAGGCCAACCAGGCCCGCCAGCTTAAACAGCGCGTTCAAGAAGAACAGCGGCATCAGGAAGCCAGGCCCATGGTGGCCGCCCCGACCAAATTCGCCCCGACCAAACTCGCCCCGACCAAATTCACCCCGACCAAATGGGCCCTGCTCAAAACCGCTTTGCGGCCCACGCTCCTGCTGCGCATACCCAGGGCCGCGCCCGTGATCATAGCCACCCTGAAAGCCCATACGCGGCCCGTGGCCGCGACCAAACAACATCATCAGCAGCGCCAGCGCGCCCAGCCCAATGGCGATTTTACCAAAACCTCTACCGTTCATGTCAAATCTCCTGTATACGTTGTAGCGATAATGTCATTGTAGAAAAAGATCGTGAAGCAATGATGAAGATTTGCGGCAGGAATCTGGGAGATTGCCAATATCATAGCACACGAGCAGACTCTGATATAATGCCAATTATGCCAGGTATGCAATTTTTTGCGCCGCCACCACGGCCACCGAATGAATTCGGCGTCTGATATGTACAACGCGCTGAAGCGCGTTCGACCTCACCCAACGCGCTTCAGCGCGTTTTGGATAGCAGTAGAGGGCTTCAGCCCTCCTGCCGCCATGGCTTTACGCCACACCCAATTATGCCTACACGACTCCGCTACCTACTTTTCTTGCTAACCATCCTGCCACTGCTCAGTGTTGCACCAGCACCCGCGCCGGAGCCAGCCGAGCTTACACTCGGTAGCTCGCTACAAGGCCGCCCGATCACGGCGGTGCGCTTTGGCGATGGCCCGCGCAAGCTGGTGGTCGTCGGCGACACGCACGGCGGCCCAGAGGCGAATACCTACGAGCTGACCAACCAGCTGATCGCCCATTTTCGGGCCAACCCCGGCGAGATTCCCGCATCAGTGCGGCTGTACTTTATTCCGACCCTCAACCCCGACGGGCTGGCGCTTGGCTCGCGCTTCAATGCCAATGGCGTCGATCTCAACCGCAACATGAATACCACGCTCGACAGCTGCCCGGAGAACGACTGGAACACGGTCGTTCAGGGTGCGTATGGCCTGATCGCCGAAACCGGCGGGCCATATGCCGACAGCGAGGTCGAGAGCCGCATCATTCGCAGCTTTCTGCTGGACGCCAGCGGCGCGATTTTCATTCACAGTAACGCCGGGCTGGTTTTCCCGGCCTTCTGCGAGCACGCGCCTTCGAATTTGATGGGGCAGGTGTATGCGGAAGGCGCGGGCTATCTCTACAACCGTTTCTGGCTGAAGTACAACATCACCGGCGGCATGCACGATTGGGCGGGCAGCCTGGGCATCGCCGCGATCACACCCGAGCTGATCACCGGCGACCTGCCCGAGTTCGAGCAAAACCTGGCTGGCCTGCGGGCAGTACTTGTGCGCGCCGACGATATTCTGCTGCCGCCGCAGGAGCGCAGCGAGCATGGCTTCGCAATGCCGGAGCCGATCTGGCGCTTCTGGAAGGCCTACGGCGGCGAGCAGCGCTTTGGTTTGCCGTTGCAGCAGGCCACGCTGGAAGGCGATCTGACACGCCAGTTCTTCAGCCACGGCGTGCTGGAGCTGCGGCCAGCCCTGGCCGACACGCCCGCGCTGGTTCAACCTGCGCTTCTTGGCCAAAACAGCTTGGCCGCGCCTGCATCACCCGCTGTCAACGATGGCAGCGGGCGCTTCTTCGAGCGAACCGGCCAGCTACTACGTGGGGCCTTTCTCGAACACTGGCAGCAAGCCGACGGCGCACAAGTGTACGGCTCGCCACTTTCGGGCGAGCTGCTGATTATCAGCACCGACGGCGCGCAACGGCAGGGCCAGGTTTTCGAGCGCGCGATACTCACACTTCAGGATGACGGCGGCATTCGGCCTGAGCCGCTGGGCTGGCAGGCACTGCTGGCCGAGCGATTGCGCTCCCCCGATCAGCCGTTTACGCTGCGGTGAGGCAGGCGGTACGGGCACGGCATGCCGTACCCGTACCGCATACCTTCATCGTATGCTTGTTGTGACCAAAATCTCGCCTTCCAGCGTGCGATGCACCGGGCACTTGTCGGCGATCTCGCGCAGCTTGGCGCGTTGAGCGTCGTCAAGCGGGCCGACGAACTCCAGTTCACGCGTGATCTGGTCGATCTTACCTGCGCTAGTCTCGCAGCTTTCGCAGTCGGCGGCGTGAATCTTCTCGTGGCGCAGCCTGGCTACCGCCTTTTCCAGCGGGATGCCTTTGCGATCGGCGTACATGCGTAGTGTGATCGTGGTACACGCGCCCAGCGCGGCGGCCAGCAGTTCATATGGGTTGGGGCCTAGGTCGCTGCCGCCGACACTAACCGGCTCGTCGACGATCAGCTGGTGATTGCCCGCCGTCACATGGGTGACAAAGCCACCCTGTGGCGTTTCTACGAGCACCTCACCCTGCGCAGTAGTCGCGGCGGTCGCTGTCGGCGCGGCGATATAGCGGCTGGCCCAAGCTGCGATCAGCGCGCCAGTGTAGCGGGCGTCGGCGGCGTGTGAAAGCATGTGATCGGCCTGGTCGAGCGACACAAAGCTCTTGGGGTGGCAGGCGGCCTCAAAGATGCGCGCCGCGTTGTCCACGCCCACCACCGCATCGACCGGGCTATGGCAGATCAGCAGGGCGCGATCGAGCGCATGAATTGCCGGGAGCATATTCGTTTCGGCCAGGTTGTCGAGAAACGGACGTGAGATCGTGACCGGCGCGCCGCCCAGCTGCACCGTCGCCTGGCCGCTAGCCGCGATCTGATCACGGGCCTCGCCAAGCAGATTGACCAGGTGCGCGGGACTACACGGCGCGTTGATCGTGGCCACAGCAGTTACGGAAGGGATGCGTTGGGCCGCCAACAGCGACGCAGCGCCGCCCAGCGAGTGGCCGATCAGCAGCTGCGGTGCGGCATACTGCGCAGCGAGAAAACCCGCCGCCGCGACCAGATCGTCCGCATTCGAGGCGAAGGTCGTGCCGAC
>JACMIM010000383.1 GCA_014381165.1 Roseiflexaceae bacterium | reverse complement strand
CTGATATGCCAAAACGCGCTGAAGTGCGTTGGAACGGTTCAACGCGCTTCAGCGCGTTTTGGATACCACCAGCGGGTTTCAACCCGCCTGCTGCTGCGCTGTAGGTAACATGTTCCAGTGAGTTTACGAACCAGCGTCCATTGTGTCGTCCAACACAAACGTGACCATCATATTGACCTGGTACTGGGAAATCACGCCGTCCTCGAGATTAAGCGACTGCTCTTTGACCCACACGCTTTTGACATTCCGTAGCGTCTTGGTCGCCCGCGCAACACCTTGCTGAATAGCGTCCTCGAAGCTTTTCTGCGATGTCGCCGAAAGCTCGATCACCCGTGCAACGGCCATAGAAACACCTCCTTGTGCAAACCTCGTGAGTCATTCACCTTACGCACCGACCCACGAGGACGTTGGATTCATTGCGTGTAGTCAATGAATCCAACGTCCTCGTGGCGGGCGAACACGGGCAAACCTCGTGTTCGCCCGCAGCGTGCCGCCCCTGTCACTCATGTGTGGTTGCAGAAACTGTGCCACAGCGCCTAGCCGCCGCCGCCGGTGCCCTGAATGCCGCCCTCGGTTAGCTTGCGCGCGTCGATCAGCTGGTCGACCTCGTCGCCGGATAGCAAGCCCTTTTCGACCACGACCTCGCGGATGGTTTTGCCAGTGGCCAGCGACTCCTTGGCCACAGCTGCGCCATTCAGATAGCCGATTCTCGGGTTGAGCGCAGTCACCAGGATGGGGTTCTTGGCCAGCCAGCCGGTGGCCTTTTCCTGGTTAGCCGTGACACCAACCACACACTTGCTGGTAAAAGCACTGATCGCGCCGATCATGATGTGCATGGCCTCGAACAGGTTGTGGGCAATGATCGGCATCATGACATTCAGCTCAAGCTGGCCGGCCTGCGCCGCCAGTGCCACTGTGTAGTCATTGCCTTGGACATGGAAGCAGGCCTGGTTGAGCATCTCGGCCAACACCGGGTTGACTTTGCCTGGCATGATCGACGAGCCTGGCTGCACCGCCGGCAGCCGAATTTCGTCTAGCCCAGTGGTCGGGCCGGAGGACAGCAGCCGAAAATCATTGGCGATCCGGGTCAGCGTGATGCACAGCGAGCGAATAGACGCCGAGAAATCGGCGGCGTCGGCCATGCTCTGCATCGATTCAAACAGGTCGCCGGACGGGCGCAGCTCGATGCCAGTCAGCGCGCTGAGCTTTTCGACCATAGCGCGGTGGTAATCCGGGTGGGCGTTCAGGCCCGAGCCGGTGGCGGTGCCGCCAATCCCCAGGCGGCGCAGCCGACCAGCGGCGGTCGCAATCCGCTCGTGATCGTAGCTGACGGCGCGGGCATAGGCGGCGAACTCCTGGCCAAGCCGCACCGGCACGGCATCCTGTAAGTGTGTGCGGCCCGATTTCACCACATGGTCGAACTCGTGAGCCTTCTGATCGAGCGCTGCCGCAAGTTGCTCGATCACGCCGAGCAGTTCGGCAGTTCGCCACAGGCAGCCAAGCCGAATTGCGGCGGGAATCGTATCGTTGGTCGACTGCGCCATGTTGACATGGTCGTTCGCGTTGACGAGCTTCGCCGGGTTGTCGAGCGCCACGCCGAGCAACTGATTCGCGCGGTTGGCGATCACTTCATTCAGATTCATGTTGTGGCTGGTGCCCGCGCCAGCCTGGAATGGATCGACCACGAAATGCTGCTGGAGCTTGCCGTCGATCGCCTCCTGCGCCGCCGCGACGATCGCCGTGGCCAGCCGCTCGTCGAGCAGGCCCAACGACAGATTGACCTCCGCCGCCGCGCGCTTGATCGTCGCCATCGACCAGACAAAAGCCGGGTAGGGCTTCAGTCCGCTGATCGGGAAGTTCTCGACCGCGCGCTGTGTTTGCGCGCCATACAGCGCAGCGGCGGGCACACGTATCTCGCCCAGCGAATCTTGTTCAATCCGGTAGTCTTGCATCATTGCAGGCCATCTCCTGGGGCTATACTGATCTTCTCGAACGAGCACGGATGCCCACTAGGGCTGTATAGTAGCATGGTTTTCGCCACTGCTGCATTGTGATGGAAGATGGCATACTCGCCAACGCGGATTTACACAGGATTGATACAAATGTCGGCATGGTTTTGGTTTATGATAAAGCGCTGGGATAGCAGCAGGTGTGGGGGCTAGCAGGTGCGATAAGAGGTACATGATGGCAACGACAATTCAGCGAGCAAACCAAGCAGCCAATCTCGTGGCTCTTCGCCGGGTGCTCCTGTTCATGTTCTGGCTTTGTCTTGTGTCGACGGCGACGACATACGTGTATGTGTTGCTGGTGTACGGGATACGCTATCATCCAGTCTTCATTGCGGGCCTGATTTCGACGGGAACGAGTGCTGCCGCGCTAGTACTGATCGGGCGGCATAAGATTTCTGCTGCTGTTCTGGTGCTCAACATCGGTTTCAATCTCCTAATGGTCTGGCTGAGTGCTAGTACGCCGCTGGCCATTCCGGTTGTTGTTCTGTTTCCGGTGATTACCTTTGTGATCAGTACTACATTTGTCAGCCGGCCTGCGCTCGCCTGGCTTACCATTTGCAGCCAAGCGGTGGTCATTATCGCAATCAGCATTTGGCTTGATCGCTATGTCGATCAGCCTGCGCCGGTTGAACTGGTCGGTTTATTCGCAGTTCTTGCTACCCAGGCATTTGTGATCCTGCTGATTCGGCAGGCCAATACCCGCGAGCGGCACTTGGTCATGCAGCTCCAGGCCTCGCACGACACGTTGCGCCAGAGTAATGCCCAACTTGAACAAAAGGTCACCGCGCGCACTGAGGAGCTTGCCAGCACGGTTTCGCTGTTGCGTGCCACGCTCGAATCAACAGCCGACGGCCTGCTGGTGGTCGATAGCTCCAACAACATTATTGCGACAAACCAGAAGTTCTATGATTTGTGGCGTATCCCGCCGCAGTTCGCGGATCATGCTCGCGACCGTGTGCTGCTTGCGGTAGTAGCCGACCAACTTCGTGAACCCGCCGCCTATTATGCGCGTGTCGACGCGCTGTATCAAACCGCCGACAGTAGTTCTGAGTTGATCGAGTTGCGTGACGACCGGGTGTTCGAGCGCTACACGCAGCCGCAGTGGGTCGATGGGCGGCAGGTAGGCCGGGTCTGGAGCTTCCGCGATGTAAGCGAGCAGACGCGCGCGCGGCGGCACATTCACCTGATGGCGCAGCTCGGCCAGCAGCTCAGTGCAGCCACGGATGTGAACAATTTAGCCCGTATTATTGTTGGTGTTGCCGACGAGTTGCTGCACTGGGATAGCTGCTACATCGATGTATTTAATGAAGTGACGCAGGGGCTGGATACGGTTATCTGCTTTGACACGATCGACGGACGCCGCCAGGAAACCCCTTCGCCAGATTTCGCGGTCTCAGATACCATAGAAAGCCAAGCCTTGCGCGAGCGCGCCCGGTTGATTCTACGAACGCCGGATCAGCCTCGCCAAAAATGGCTAACGCCCTTTGGCGATGCAAGCCGGCGCTCAGAATCGCTGATGTTTGTGCCGATCCGGCGGGGCACGCGCACGGTTGGTGTGCTGTCGATTCAAAGCTATACGCCGAACGCATACACGCAGGGCGACATCGAAACCCTCCAGGATATGGCCGACCACTGCGGAGCAGCGCTCGCGCGTATCTATACCGAGACTGTGCTCCGCCGCCTGGAAGCCGAGCAGCGGGAATTGGAGCGTAAGCTGCTGGAAACCCAGAAGCTCGAATCGCTGGGTGTGCTGGCAGGTGGCGTCGCCCATGATTTCAACAACCTGCTGGCGGTTATTTTTGGCAACATCAATCTTGCGCAGCTTGAGCTGAACGCCGATCACCCGGCGATGTTCAGCCTGCGTCAGGTCGAGCGGGCCTCGATACGCGCTGCCGATTTGACACGCCAGATGCTGGCCTTTGCCGGCAAAGGCCAGCTTGCGCTCCAGCATTTCGAACTCAACGCACTGGTGGCCGATATCGAGAGCCTGCTGCGTGTGTCACTGCCAACGCAGCTTGAGATCGTGCTTGATTTTGCACCGGAGCTGCCGATGCTGCAGGGCGATGCCACGCAAATTCAGCAGGTGGCCATGAATCTGCTGGTCAACGCGGCCGAGGCGATTGGTGAGCGCGAGGGCCAAATCGTGCTACGCACCGGTGTGGCTACCTATCAGGCAGAACAGCTCAACCATATTGTGGCCGGGATGAGCCTGCCGCCAGGGCAGTATGTGTTTCTGGAGGTGCGTGACAATGGCTGCGGCATGGACGACGCCACGCTGCACAAAATCTTCGAGCCGTTCTTTACGACAAAATTCACTGGGCGCGGCCTTGGGCTTGCCGCAGCAATGGGCATTGCGCGCAGCCATCGTGGCGCGATCCTGGTGCAGAGCGAGCCGAGGGTGGGGACGGTGTTTCAGCTGCTGCTGCCGCCCGCCGCACAGCAAACACCACTGAAGCCGGTCGAAGCGCCAGCGGAGCGGCGGCCCATCCATGGCACTGTGCTTGTGATCGACGACGAACCGGCGATCTGCGATCTAGTCATGCGGGTGCTGCGCCGGCTTGGCTTCGACGCGCTCACGGCGACCGATGGTGCGCAGGGCGTTATCTGCTTTCGCGAGCATGCCAGCCAGCTCTCGCTGGTGCTGCTCGACCTGACCATGCCACACATGAGCGGCCAGCGAGTCCACAACGAACTTCAGGCGATCAACCCAGCTGTGCCGATCGTGCTCATGAGTGGGTACACCGAGCAGGATGCCCGCCGCCATGTTGGCGATCAGTTCGTCGCAGGATTTATCCATAAGCCATTTCGTATCGACGAGCTGCGCGCCGTTATTCAACTGGCCGTGGGCAACCCCGTAGTGGCCTGACACCGACACACTGTTCAGCCCGCGCAGGCGGGCTTCGTACCCCCAGCCAGCGGCTTCAGCCGCGCCGCTGCCGCCTAGTTGCCAGGGCCATGTCAAAGTCCGATTGTCGTCCGCAGATTACGCAGATTCCACAGATTCCGGAGAATAATCTGTGGAATCTGCGTAATCTGCGGATCATTTTTCAGGCTTCAGCAACTTTGACGT
>JACMIM010000382.1 GCA_014381165.1 Roseiflexaceae bacterium | reverse complement strand
GCCAGCTAACGAGGGCCGTGATAGTGATGCGCCGCCCTGCCCGGATGACCTGCGCTAGCAACGCAGCGTAGCCCCGCACGACGAAGCCCGCCTTCGCGGGCTGAACAGTGTTTCAGCCCGCGGAGGCGGGCTTCGTAACCCCAGCCAGCGGCTTCAGCCGCGCGGCTGCCGGCAAAACGCACGACAGCCTTCTATGCTATAATCGTTTTCCCAGTCCTACCCGGAAGAACCAACGCTAGCATCTGCGCGCTGCACACCGGCGCGATAGAGGGAGAGACGCATGAAACTGTCGTGCCTTCAGGAGAACCTCAAGCGCGGCCTGGCGATTGTCGGCCACGCCGTGGCTGGCAAAAGCACGCTGCCGGTGCTGTCCAATATTCTGCTGGCGACCGACGAGGGCCGCTTGAAGCTGGCCGCGACCAACCTGGAGATCGGCATTACCTGCTGGATCGGCGCGAAAGTCGAGGAAGAGGGCGCGGTCACGGTGCCGGCCAAGCTGCTTTCCGATGTGGTCGGCGGTTTGCCAAATGACAAGATTACGCTGAACCTGGACGCGCGCACCCAAACCACCAACATTCGCTGCGCGCGCTTCGAGGCCAATATCAAGGGCATCGAGGCCGACGAATTTCCGGTGATCCCGACGATCGCCGACCGCGCGCCAACGGTCAGCTTCGAGCCGTCGGCACTGCGCGAGGCGATCGACCAAGTTGCCTTTGCGGCCGCCACCGACGACACGCGCCCGGTGCTGACCGGCGTGCTGCTGCGGCTCAGGGGCAATCAGGCCACCTTCGCCGCCGCCGATGGCTTTCGCCTGGCGGTCAAGACCATTCAGCTAGGTGCGCCGGCTCGCGAGCAGCTCGACGTGATCATTCCCGCCCGCGCGCTAACCGAGCTGTCGCGGATCATCGGCGATGTCGAGGGCACCGTCGATGTGACGGTCACGCCGACCGGTGGCCAGATTCTGTTTCACACTGAATCGACTGATTTGGTTTCACGGCTGATCGAGGGCAAGTTCCCCGATTTCGAGCGGATCATTCCGGCCAGCCATTCGACCCGCACGGTGCTGGAAACCCAGGAGCTGGCCAAGGCAGTCAAGCTGGCCTCGTACTTTGCTAATGCCTCGGCCAATATCGTCAAGCTGACTCTGGATTCGGGCGGCGACCTGGGGCCAGGCCGGCTGACGATCAGCGCCAATGCCTCCGAGGTTGGCGACAATCAGAGCGCGATGGACGGCATGATCAATGGCGAGGGTGGCCAGATCGCGCTGAACGTCAAGTTCCTGGCCGAGGCGCTCAACGCCATGAAGAGCGCGCAGATCGCGCTGGAAACGCAAACGCCGCAAAGCCCCGGCGTGTTCAAGCCGGTCGGCCAAGAGGGCTACGTCCATATCGTCATGCCAATGACCGTGCGCTAGCAGCAGCGGGCCAGTTTAACAAACGGGGAAGGCAGATTGCTGCCTTCCCCGTTTGTTATAAGCGAAAGGTATAATTTACCGCAACGGTTGGGACTATAGCAGCGGGCAGCGATCAGAGGCCAGGGAGCAGGAAGCGCCGCCCATTCCTATGCGAAGGATGCCCTGAAACCTGGATCGATAATACTGCCCGCTGCTATATACACGGGAAAACTGCGCTGTAGATCGTGCCGCCAGTGCATCTCGTGGGAGCGATGCCGAGTGTGAGAACAACTACTCCCCCACAGGCAACTTCACCGTGAACACGCTGCCCTGGCCCTCGACGCTTGCCACATCGATCGTGCCGCCGTGCAGCGTGATGATCTCGCGCACGACATACAGGCCCACGCCGATCCCACTGATCCGCTGTTGCTCGGCGTTTGGCGCGCGGTAGAAGCGATCGAATAAGTGCGCCATAGCATCTGCTGGCACGCCGATGCCAAAATCGCGCACGGCGATCGCGACACTGCCATTCTGGCGCTCGACGCTCACCAGCACACGTTGGCCGCCGGGGCTGTATTTCACCGCATTCGAAAGCAGGTTGTGCAGGACTTGCTCGAAACGAATAGCATCGACAGCAGCATACAGCGGCGCGTCGAGCAACGCTACTTCGATGGCCTGCGGGGCAAGTATGGGTTGTGCGATTTCGACTACCTGTGCGACCAGGGCGTTCACGTCGAGCCGTTCGCGCATGATCGTCAGCTGCCCTGCCTCGATCCGCGAGAGATCAAGCAGATCGCCGATCATGCGGTTGAGTCGCCGGGCCTGGCCGACCACGCGGCTGATCGCCTGGACATCGCGCTCCTCGACCACGCCGCCCTGGTGCAAACGGCGCTGAAGCAACTGCGCCTGGCCGTACAGTGTCGTCAACGGTGTCTTCAGCTCGTGGGCGGCCACCGAAAGAAAGGCGTCGCGCACGCGCACCGCCGCCTGCGCGGCCTGAAACAGCCGCGCATTATCAACCGCTTGTGCGCAGCGCCGCGCGAGTTCCTCGAACAGCTCGAGATCGGACTGATCATAGCTGCGCTGCGCATTCGTGAGCACGCAGCTGATCGCGCCGATGACCTGGTTGCGCG
>JACMIM010000381.1 GCA_014381165.1 Roseiflexaceae bacterium | reverse complement strand
GGCGCTCACGGCGCTGCCAGTGCTGCTGCTCTGCGGCGCTACGCTGCTGGACACCCCGGTGATCCGCCCCGACACCACGATCGAGATTACGGCAAGCGGGGTGGAAGTATCCCGCCTGGAAAGTGGGCGCGCCGGCATCTCGCTGCCGGGAACGACGGCTGTGCTCTTTGTGCATGAGGATCACAACACAGATTTCCTGCACAACGCGCTCAAGACTGCGCCGCCGGAACTGCCGATCACCGTGCGGGTGTACAAGACAGATCGGGAGCGGCTCGACCGGCCGGGGCGTGTGCAGGCGCTGGAGGTTCGCTCGCCGGAGCGGGTCTACCTCTCGCTGAAGAAGGTCGCCGCCGGGCGGAACGCAGCCGAGCCGCTGCTGCTGGTCTGCACCCTGGTCACGCTTGTGATACTCGGCGGCGAGGTAGTGAACGTCCTGCGTAGCTTGGCGCGCCGCCCGGCATAACAGCGATTTGCTTGCTCGAAGCAGCCTGCCGATCCATTTGAAGGAGCATACTTCCATGGAGCATGTGGCGACTGTTCAACCGACACCTGATCGATTGGTCGGCTGGGTTCGCGGGCTTGGGGTTCGTTTCCTGGTGCTCTACTTCGCCCTCTATTGCGTGACGACGATCCAGCTGCTGCCGTTTATCGGCATGCTACAGGCACCGCTGGTGGAGTGGGCTGGTCGGCAGGTCTTCGGCGTCGACGCCACGCCGCGTCAGAACGGCAGCGGCGATACAACCTTCCACTACGTACAGCTTGCCACGCTCGCCGCGCTCGCCCTCGCCGGAACCCTGGTTTGGAGCCTGGCAGCACGCCGGCCACAGATCGCTGCGCGCGCACTCGACTGGCTGCGGGTGGTGCTGCGCTTCACGCTGCTGCTCGCGATGATTTCCTACGGCAGCCAGAAGGTCATCCCAGCCCAGTTCGCCGACCCAGCGCTCAGCCAGCTCATCCAGCCGGTCGGTGAGGTGTCGCCGATGGGCCTGCTCTGGATGTTCATGGGCTATTCGGCGAGCTACACGGTCTTCACGGGCCTGGCGGAACTGGCCGGCGGCCTGCTGCTGATCAGCCGCCGTACCACCCTGCTGGGTGCCCTGATCTGCGCCGGCGTGATGAGCCAGGTGCTGATGCTCAACCTGAGCTATGACGTGCCGGTCAAGCTGTACTCGGCGCACTTGCTGGCGATGGCGCTCTTCCTGATCGCCCCGGATCTCCCGCGCCTGCGCGACTTCTTCATGCTCAATCGCCCGGTGCAGCCGGTTCCACTCGGCCCGCTGGTCGCGCCCAATTCAACGCTCCACATCGTTGGCCGCGTAGGCACGGTGCTGCTGGTGAGCGCCTACCTGCTGGTCTCGTTCGCCGGCGCATGGTCTTTCCGCTCCTACGCCCAGGGTAGCACGCCGAGCGCGGAGCTGTATGGCGTTTGGGAGGTCGAGCGTTTCAGCGTGAACGGCGAGGAGCGCCCGCCGCTGCTCACCGACAGCACACGCTGGCAGCGCCTGGTGATCGACCGCTACGAACTGGCCACTATCCAGATGATGAACGACAAGCGCTGGCGCTACCGCACCATCATCGACGAAGGTACGCAGCGGATTACACTCGACCCAACCGGCGATGGTACCAGCATGATGATGCTCTACAAGAAGTCACAGCCCGAGCAGATGGAGGTGCGTGTCGTGCTGCGCGGGCGCGAGATTCTTGCCACGCTGCGGCGGCGGCCCCTGCCGCTGCTCACGCGCGGCTTCCATTGGATCAACGAGGTTCCCTACAATCGTTGAGCCGAGAAAAACAATTCCTCGCCCGCCGCAAAGAAAGTAACTCATACTTGTTTCGTTGTTTGGTGCTTTGCACCAAACAACGAAACAAAAAAGATAGCTGTTCCATGCTGCCGCAGGCTGAAGTCGCCGACTGCGTAAGTCCTGATACCTATTGGTGTTGCACGTTTTGGCGCAAAGCGCCAAAACGTGCAACACCAAAGCTAGCTCGTTGATGCTGCATTGATAGCTTGTTGACCCTCGCCCACTACGATGGCCGGGTGTGAGTAATCACACGCCGGCCTTTTTGCGCTGCTCACGAGTTGAGCATACATGTGGAGAACTTACATGATCGCCGAAACGAAGTATGTCCTTGCAACATGTACGACCACGACAAACACCATAACGGCCCGCGACGATACCCGCCGAAATGCTGCCGCACAACCAGAGCGAACCATGATGCGGGCGATCCGGATTGATGCGCATGGTGGGCCAGAAGCATTGCGACTGGTGGCGCTGCCGCTGCCGAAGCTGGGCGCGGGCATGGTACTGATACGCCACGCCGCGATCGGTGTCAACTTCGTGGATACGCAACACCGCACGGGGGCACCCTACGCGGTGACGTTGCCGCTCATCCCTGGCACCGAGGCCGCCGGCGTCGTTGTCAAGGTTGGCTCCAACGTGGCCGACATCCAGGTGGGCGATCGGGTGGCCTACGCAGCAATGCATGGCGTGTACGCAGAATACGCCGCAGTGCCCGCCAGCGTGCTTGTGCCAGTGCCCGACGAACTCGATCTATCGATGGCGGCGGCGGCACTGCTTCAGGGCACCACCGCCCACTACCTGAGCCATTGCGCCTACCCGCTTGGCCCCGGCGACCACGCGCTTGTGCATGCGGCGGCGGGCGGCGTTGGGCGCTTGCTGGTGCAGTTCGCCAAGCAGCGCGGCGCAACAGTCATTGCCATGGTTTCCACTGAACCCAAGGCGCGGATCGCGCGTGCGGACGGTGCCGATCATGTGGTGATTGCGCCGCAGGGCGAATTTGCACAGGTAGTGCGCGGGCTGACTGGCGGCCGTGGCGTCGATGTCGTGTACGACTCGGTTGGGCGCGAAACTTTTGTGGAAAGCCTGGCGGCGCTGCGCACGCGCGGTATGCTGGTGGCATACGGCCAGTCGAGCGGGCCAGTTCCGCCATTCCATATCACCAGCCTGGCCGGGTTTGATCGTGGGCCACAGAACGGCTCGCTATTCGTGACCTGGCCGGCGAACTCCGACTATAACGCAACCCGCAAACAACTGCTGTGGCGCGCCGCTACGGTGTTCGACGGCATATTGGCGGGTACTCTGCGCGTCGAGGTCGTCGGGCGATTTTCGCTGAACGAAGCGGGCAGCGCCCATCGGCTGCTGGAAAGCCGATCGGTGACGGGCAAGCTGCTGCTGATTCCATAGCGCGATCGCTAGCCAATTTGATTAGAACATACATTGGCGGATTCATCCTGTGGCAGCATTGAAGAACTATCTTTTTTGTTTCGCTTTTTGGTGCTCTGTACCAAAAAGCGAAACAATGATTGCGTGTTTCCTTGCCCGCCACAGGCGAAATGAAGGCTCTTAGGCAACTGCGTAGCTCCTTTTGATCTAAGAAATAAAGGGGAACAGGAATGGTTCGACATAGACGCGCGCAACTCGGGTTCGCGCTGATCGCGCTGCTGACGCTGCTGGCGGTCGTTTCGGCACGCGCTGCCGAGAACGATGGCTTGGCAACCGATTTTGGCGGCTTTGGGGTTGGCGGCACCGTCGATGATGCGCCGCTCGCCATCAACGATCTGGCGCTCCAGCCCGATGGTAAGGTCGTCGCAGTAGGTGTGCAGAACACCACCTTCGCCGTGGCGCGCTATCTCGCGCACGGCGTGCTCGACCCAAGCTTTGGCAAGCAGGGCCTGGTCATCACACCAATCAGCGACACCCAGCAACGGGCCGAGGCTACCGGCGTGGCTGTACAGCCCGACGGCATGATCGTGGTGGTAGG
>JACMIM010000380.1 GCA_014381165.1 Roseiflexaceae bacterium | reverse complement strand
GAATGGCACGCTCCAACCCGCCGATCAGCAGCGGCAGCAGCAGCGGCAGCCAATCGCGCGGGCCGCGCAGGCGGTGGCCGCGCAGGGCTTGGGCCTCACGAATCTGGCGGCCCTGGCGCACGGTGGAGGGCACAAACGTGATCGCGATTGCGGCAACCACAGCAAGCGGGTAGAACGCGCGCGGAATCAGGCCGACCAGCGCACTGATCGGCAGCGCCTGTTGGACGACGCCAAAAGCCGCAAACAGCCCCGCCAGCGTGAGGCCGCTGAGCGCGCCGAACACCAGCGCCTCCAGCGTGAGCGGGCCACCAAACAGCGGCAGCCAGTCCGGCAGCCGCAGCAGCACGGTTGCGCCAACGCGGACGCTGAACATATTCAGGATGGCCCCGATGATCGTCACGCTCAGGGCAAAGCGCAGCGGGCTGAATGGCAGCGCGCGCGGCGCGGCGGGACGGCAGGCCGCATCGACCGCCGCGATGCACAGCAGCACCAGTGCAAGCTGAAGCGGGTTGCGGGTGGCCGATAGCGCGGTGATCACGGCTGCAAGCCAGGCGACCCAGGCCAGCGGGTGAATCATGCCAGGCTCCGTTCGGGCTGGTAGACAAAGGTCAGGCGCGCATGGAAGCGGCGCAGCGTGCGCACGATCGGCGCACCAAACAGCAGGATGAGCAGACTATTTCCCACTGCACCGAGCGCATCCCAAACGAAGGATGTTAGCAGATAGAAGGCCAGGTAGCGCTGGAGCGTTTCAGCCGCGCTGATGCCCGGTGTCCAGGACTGCACAGCTGGCCCGATTGTAAACGGCCAGAACCACAAATTCATGATTGCACCATAGGCAAAGCCCCACAGCGCGCCAAAGCCGGCCAGCAAAACCACTTCGCCCATGCGCCCTTCGAGCCGCAGCAGGCGGGCGAGCGGCCACAGCAGTGGCGCGGAAAGCCCAGCCCAGCCCGCCGCAAACATCTGGTACGGTAGCCAGGGGCCAACCCCGCCCGTGATCAATGCCGAAACCAGCAGCGTCATGGTGCCCATCAGAAAGCCGAATTTTCCACCAAACACATAGCCACTGAGCAGAATCAGCACGAAGATCGGCGTGAAGCCGCCCGGCCCGGGCACCGCCACCTCGGCAAAGCGCAAGGCAGCGTTGATCGCAACCAGAATGCCCAGCAACGCGACCGCTTTGGCTCCCAGCATCTCGCCCTGCACCTCGAACAGCAGCGCCAGAAAACACAAGCCGACCAGCGCCGAAAGCAGCAGCGGCGCGGTTGCCGCACCCGCCTGCTGCCCGCTGTCCTGCTGCACAAGCGGCGTGAAGAACGGGGCCAGAAAGGCCATCACGCCAATCGCGCTGCTCAACAGATAGATCGCGCCGCTCAAGGTACGCTGGGTCATGGTCGCCTCGTTCCACGGCCACGGCGTAGCATGCCCCAGCAGCCGATCAGAAACAGCGCCATGCCACCAAAATACGGGTACGTTCCCGTCACATCCTCGGCTGGCACCTGCGCTGCGGGCGACCTGATGATTGGCGCGACAGTCACGCTGGCTGGGGCTGCGGCGGCAATTGGCGCGGGCAACGGCGGCGCTTCGCGGCGTGTTTGTGTCGTGGCCCGCTGCGCCAGGGGAAGCCAAACCGTTCCGCTAACCGGCGCAGCCAGCGGCGCGGGGTTGCTCGCAACCGGAGCAGTGGTCGAAACGGCTACGCTGGTCGCCGCTGTGGTTGGCAGCGCGAGCGCAGGCGCGCTTGGCGGGGCAGGCGGTGCTGGCATCGCGGTGGGCACGAGCGCAACGGTCGCCGTGGCCACCGATGTCGCGCTGGGCAAAAGCGCCTGCGGCGTTGGCGGCGCTGGAAGCACGGCGGGCGTACTCAGTGGTTGGGGCGTGGCACTGAGCTGCGGCGTGGCACTTGGCTGCGGCGTGGCACTTGGCGTGAGCGTCGCGGTTGGTGTGGGCGTCGCGGTTGGCGTGGGCGTTTCGCTGGGTGGTTCCTCGAACACCGGCGGCGGCTGCGCGGTCGTTGTCGTTGTCGGGGTTGCGGTCATGGTCAACGTTGGCGTTGGGGTTGCAGTCGCCACGCTAGCAGCGCAGATTTGGGCAAAACTTTGCACCGGCGGCTGTGCGCCCTTGGCAACGCTGCCCTCGCCCCAAGCCCAGCCGTCGACATCACCAGACCGCACGGTGGTGCTGCTCGCGCCGATTTGTGAATAGCGCCAACGGTCGTTTGCCAATTGCGAGTACGACCAATAACGGCATGGCTCGCCGGGTTTGAGCGTGCATTGCGTAAAACACGATTCAGCTGGGAAGTTGCTGCCGATTGTGTCGATTTTGCAGACCGCCCCGCCGACGCCACCACTGTACTCGATCACAACCGTAAGGCCAGTGGCACGCAGCAACTCCTCGCCGGTCGCCTGCCCGTCGTCGCCCAGGTCGATACAGAACGTCTGCACCCGGCCGTCGCCAAAGTCGATCACCAGCCCAGCCTGATTGGCCGCCGCTGCCTGCGCGCGCGGCGCAGCTAATCCGGCGCTACAGATCCGTGCTGGCAGCGACTGTGCTAGCTGCGCCTGTGCAGAAAGCGGTGTTAGGCCCGTGCCAAGCAAGCACAGGCTGGCGAGCAGGCAGGTGAGGACGCGGCGACAAGAATATGGCATAGATGGAAAACCTTATAGCAGAGAGCACCCTCACCCCTAGCCCCTCTCCCAGCGGGGAGAGGGGAACTTGGCTCCCTCTCCCGCTGGGAGAGGGCCGGGGTGAGGGCTGTTGCCAAAACCCCGCGTTCCGAGCAAAACTAGCGCCCAATCACTGGTAAATACTGAAGCGAACGCCGAGTCGTGGGGTAGGGCCGCGCCAGCAACCCCGGCAGCGCCTGATAGGTCGCATCGGGGTCGTTTGGCCCGCTGAAGCCGGGAAAGCCACCAGCCGCAGTTTGCAGGCCAAGCAGCGCATCGACCGGGTTGCGCAGTGTCAGGCGGCTGGCTGTTGCATTGGTGATCACGGTTGTCCAGGCCAGGCTACGCGGCTGCTCGTGGTAGGCGGCCAGCCCTTGCAGCGCCAAGCCGCTCGCGCTAGCGCTGGTGGTGCCATCGAACCCTGGAAAGCCGCCATCGCCGTTTTCGCTCGCGCGCAGGAATGCCAGCGCGGCACGCACGGCCGGGTTGCTGCTGCCCGCGCCAGTCGCGCAAACAGCTGCGTTGGAAGCGGTAGCGACATTGCTGGATTGCTCGGTGGCAGCCAGCGCCATCAGCGCCAGGCCGGTGCTGTCAGCATCGGCAGTGGCGGCGTTGGCACCGAAGCCCCAGCCGCCGCCAGTGGCCTGCATAGCCTGCAGCCGCGCGGTCGCACTGAGTGGAATGCTCTGCCCGGCTGCGTCAAGCCCAATCATCGACCAGGCCTGATCGAAGGTGGAGCTGCCGTATGCGCCGGTGCCTGGGTCGTAGCGCAGCGTCGCGCTGATCACTAAATCCAGCCCAGCGAAGCTGCGCGGCTCGGCCCCCGCCGCCACCAGGCCAGTCAGGAGCTTGCCGGTCGCGGCAGCCGAACCGGCGGCATAGGCGGCGGCGCGTGGTCGCAGGTAGTCGAGCGGGCTTTGGCCCGTGGTGCTCACGAGCTGCTGCGGCGCAGCACCTGCGGCGTCGATCGCCAGTAGTGCATCGATGGTCGAGCCGAGGCCGAATCCGGCGAAGCTGCCCTCCGGCTGCTGCTGGGCCATGATCAAATCGACCGCGCTGCGCTGCGCGGTCGCGCGGCTCAGGTAGGGAAACGGGCGGCGTGCCAATGCCGGAATCACCTGCTGGGTTGCGAGCAGGCTGGCCTGGCCGCCAAACGTAAACGCGCCGTCGGGCTGTTGCAACCCAAGCACATAGCTGATCGGGTTGGTCGCGGCGGGCTGCCAGCGCGGCGCGAGCGGGTCGCCGCCAGCTGCAAGGATGCCCTGCACAGCAAATGCACTTGAATTGGCGTTGCTGGTGTCGCTGCCGTCGCTCGCGGGCGCATCGGGAAAGCCGCCGTCGTCGTTCTGTGCGCCATCGAGATAGCCGAGTGCCTTGACGATCACTGGGTCGCTTGCAGGCGTGCCAGCGGCAGCCAGCGCCTGCAGCATCAGGCCGGTGCTATCGACATCAGTTGGGCCAGCGACACCAAAGCCCCAGCCGCCATCGCTGCTAGCACGCGCCTTCAGCAGGGCCACGGCGGCTGGTGGCACAGGTTCGCCAGCGGCGCGCATGCCCAGTATCGAAAAGGCATGATCCCAGTTGGTCGCACCGTATGCGCCCGAGGCAGGGTCGAGCGTGGCGGTCATGCTGATCACCAGATCGAGACCGACAATATTGCGCGGATCCTGATCAGCGGCGGCCACGCCAAGCGCCAGTTTGCCGAGTGCGGCGGCGCTACCTTGGGCATAGGCCGGAGCCAACGCGCGCAGTGCATCGAGCAATGAGGCCCCGACGCTGCTGCGGAATGCCGCTGCGTCGCCGCCAAGCGCGCGGTTGGCCAGCAGGCTGTCGATCGTCGTGCCTGCATTGCCGCTGGCATAGCTGCCATCAGCCGCCTGACGTGGCGCGAGCCAGTCGCGCGCGGCCTGTGCGCCGAGCAGCGCCGGTGTCACGGCTGGCAGCGTGCCGTTCCATGTCCAGCCCTCGACCGCACCATTGGCCACGGTGTCGGGCGCGCCCGCACCCTGCGCCGATTCGACCCAGGCGGTGCCGTTCCAGCGCTGGTAGCTCCAGAACAGGCATGGCGCGTCCAGCGAGGTGCAGGCGCAGAAACACTCCTGCCCTTCGGCGCAGCCGGTGTCG
Source organism: Roseiflexaceae bacterium (assembly GCA_014381165.1). Taxonomy (GTDB): domain Bacteria; phylum Chloroflexota; class Chloroflexia; order Chloroflexales; family Roseiflexaceae; genus JACMIM01. Next base: position 1,724 of record JACMIM010000380.1, on the reverse strand, counting down.
CCAATCCGGCAAACAGCACCAGACTTCTCGACCAGCGCTAGCTCAGTGCGGCGCAATGCTTCCAGCCCAGAGATCGTGCCAGTAAACGTGATTCGTTTCGTTTCGACCTGGCCATTGCCAAACTGCACCACAATATCGGCGGTGCTTTCCGCCCTAGTTGCCGCCGCGCCCGCCGCCGAGGGCAGCCCCAGCAGCGCACCCAGCATAATCGCCAAACCAACAGCCCGCAGGAGCTGAACAAAAGCTAATCGTCGCTTCGACATAGCAGATACCCCATAAAAAAAGCACCCGACAATCGTCGGGTGCTGAAACAAAAGACGCTACCGCGTGGTGCGAACCCGAACCGGATCGGCCTGGCGCTACCTCGTCATGTTTCCGCACCCCTTTCACTCGAAGGTGGTTATACGGTTCGAACGTGGCGGGCGACCTGACTTAGCCCGTGTAACGATTGCATTCGCCAACACGGCATCACAGTTGCGGGACAGCGCCGGATTCGCACCGGCTTCGCCTTTAATCCCTGGCATAACACCAGGGAACCACGACGGGAAATTCTATGCGGTTATTCATGTACAGGCGGGGTTTGCCGCGCCTTCCACGCTGCAATCATAGCACTTTTTTGCAGGCTGTCAAACGGGTGGGTGCGCTGTCACCCCGGCGCTGAAGCGCCGGCTATTTGGTTTTTGGGCTGCCCTGGGAATGGCTGGCGCACACCAAGCTCACGAGCCCGGCGCTTCAGCGCAGGGTTAGGTGTGCGCAAGATACTGCTGTGGGCGGGATACAAACAGGTCGCGGCAGGCCGGTGAGCAGAAGCGGTACAGCTTGCCGACGTGTTCCGCACCCAGTGCATCCGGCCCAACGGCCATCCCACACACAGGATCGCGCCCGTCGACGCTGGGATAGGGAATATGAACCACAATCTTCGTGCCGTGCCCTGGTTGGCTGGTAATCGCAAGCGTGCCGCCGGTCAATTCTGCCCGTTCGCGCATGCCGCGCAAGCCCCAGTGACCGTCCGGCACGTCGTAATCAGGCAGCGGCACAAAGCCCTGCCCATCGTCGGCAATCGTTACCGTGAGGCCGCCTGCGCTGTAGGTGAACGTGAATTCGGCTTGACGTGCCTGAGCGTGGTTGCGAATGTTGTTCCAGGCCTCCTGAAGAATTCGAAACAGCGCCAGCTCGCTTTGCAGCGCAAGCCGCCGCTCGTCGCCCTGCACCAGCAGCGCAACTTCGGGGGCCAGCGTACTATTGCGCTGGAGCAACAGCTCGACGGCTGGCAGCAGGCCAAATTCCTCCAACGCTGGTGGCCGCAGGTCGCCAATAATTGCGCGCAGCTCGCCTGCCAGCGCCATGATACTGCCCCGCAACTCCTGAAGCCGCTCGCTCGCCTGGCCTGGATCGCGCTCGACCAGCCGCTGGGCGCGCTCGACACCATGGCCAAGCGCGATCAGCTGCTGCACAACCTCGTCGTGCAGTTCGCGCGCCAGCCGCCCGCGCTCGGCCTCCTGCGCGGTACTCAACGCAGCGACATAGGCGTGCTGGCCGCGCAGCCCCTGATCGGTGTGCATGCCAAGCACATCGATCATGCGGCGCAAGTCTTCCAGCTCAGGCGGGCCGCCGAGCGGCTGGCCCTGCGCGCTGAAATCGCCGCGCATCACGGCTTCGGCACGGCGCTGTAACTCACGGATCGTGTCAGTGGGAACCTGGATAATCGACATATCTGATCTCTG
>JACMIM010000040.1 GCA_014381165.1 Roseiflexaceae bacterium | reverse complement strand
TACCGGGGTTGGTGCCTGCTGAAGGCTGAAGGCCCTCCTGGGTAGCTGGAAGTATGCACCCCGCGAATGCCTCGGCCTTACGTCACCTCGTCACCTCGTCACCCGCTCACGCCCGCCCCGTCATCCTAGCGAGCGCCTCTTTCTCGCGCCGTGCGAGCAGCAGGTGGTGCGCGATCAGCAGCTGCGTCAGCCCTAGCGGGTGGCTCTGGCGTTGTTCGTAGCCATCCTGGAACGTGCCGATCTGATCTGGCCGCAGGCGCGACACATCGGGCAGGTTGCGCCAGATCACATCTTGTACATCGGCGGCTAGAGCGGGCGCAATGCCGCCCTGGATGTCGAGGAACTCGGCGAGGCGCCCTTCCTCGCGGCCAACGCTCAGGCGCAGCGCCTGCGGCTCGTTGCCGGTCTGGGCTACGACTTCGCTCAGGTCGGGGTGCGGCAGCGTAGGCCGCAGCGTGAGCCGCGCGTCCAGGTGGCTGCTTGCGGCCGGCTGCGAAGGCGCGGCGAACTGCACAACGATGTCGGCCCAGCTGCGCTGCGGGTGGATATACATGGCCGCGTCTGCCGCGCGCTTTGCCAACTCGGCAAGCACCTCGCCGTTGGTGTAGCCGCGCTCCGCGCAGTCGCGGCGCACCTTCCACGCCCGCCGCAGTTCCTCGGCGGGGTCAAGAAACACCTTCACGTGGAAGCAATCGCGCAGCTTCGGGGTTAGCGTGCACAGCAGCCCCTCGACGATCACAAATGGGCGCGGGCGCACATACTGGGGCGGCTCGAAATCGCCGCTGCGGTGGTTGTAAACCGGCTTGAGGATGGGCTCGCCCGCCGCCAGGCAGCGCAGGTGCTGCTCGATAATGTCCACATAGTTGCAGTCGGGGTGCAGCGCGGTTACGCCGAGCGAGCGGCGCTGGGCGCGGTTGTAGCGATGGTAATCGTCGATGCCGATCGCGGTGACGCTATCCGGGCCCAGGATGGCGGCGATCCCACTGGTCAGCGTTGTTTTGCCCGCAGCACTGTCGCCGACCACGGCGAGCATGATAGGTCGATACGGCATCTGTCGCCTCGCTCTCACGCATATAGCTGCGCTCAGTATAGCAGCGAAGCCCGCCCCCGCCAGCGTCGGAAGCGCGGGATTGCCCCCCTCGAATGGCTAGGTTCGGCCCCATCCGAACATCGCGCGGCAACAAGCGTATCATCCACATAGCCGAAGCCTCGTGCGCGTATACGCACGAGGCTTCGACATACTGCAACCGTCAGGACGAGGCGTTAGCGCATGTCGGGCGGCAGCAGCACGGTGTCGATCGCGTGGATGACGCCGTTGCCAACTTTGATGTCAGCCACAACCACCTTCGCGCCGTTCACATAGACCGCGCCGTCCTTCGTGGTCACATCGACCGTCGCGCCGTTCACGGTGGCGGGCATGCCCGCACCACCCATGCCGGCCACGTCCTGGCTGGTGACAACGCTGCCGAGCACGTGGTACAGCAGCACTTTCTTCAGCGCTTCCTTGTCGGCCAGCAGCGCATCGACCGTCTCCTTGGGCAGCTTCGCGAACGCCGCGTCGGTCGGCGCGAACACGGTCAGCGTCGCCATAGGGTCTTTCACCACCGGGCCGAGGTCGGCCAGCGTGACCAGCATGGAGAGCGTGTTGAACTGGGGGTCGGCCATCGCCGTGCCGCCAATCGTCGCCGCAGCCATCATATCCTGCGGGATGAGCACGGTGTCGATCACGTGGATCACGCCGTTGGCGGCCGGCACGTCGGCCTTGATCACCTTGGCGTCGTTGACGTAGACTGCGCCATCGATCGTGGTCACGTTCACCATTGCGCCATTAGCGGTTACGGGCGTGCCCTTGCCGCCCATGCCGGTGATGTCGGCCGCGGTGACCTTGGCGGGCAGCACGTGGTAGGTCAGCACGGCCTTCAGCATCGCGGTGTCCGCCTTGAGGGCGTCGAGCGTGGCCTGCGGCAGCTTGGCAAAGGCCTCGTTGGTGGGCGCGAACACCGTCAGCGGGCCAGGCCCGTTGAGCACCGACGGCAGGTCGGCGGCGATCACAAGCTCGACCAGCGTGGAGAACTGCGTGTCGGCCATTGCCACGTCGGCCACAGTGCCGGAGGCCATGGTGGTGGACGTGATGGCATCGGTCGGCGCCATCATCGCGGTCGGCTCGGTCATCATCGCGGTGGGGGCCATCGTCGGCTCGGCCATCATCGCGGTCGGCTCGGCCACCATCGCCGTGGGGGCGGCGGCGGGCGCCGCAGTAGAAGTCTGCGCGGCGGGCGTCGTGCCACAGGCGGCCAAGGTCAGTGCGCTAACCACAAGCATGGTGATAAGCGCGAGAATCGGTTTGAGCGTTTGTACGAGCTTCATAAGAGTGTTCCTTAACGAATGGCGGCGTTGAACGTGCGAACGGTGGTGTGAACAAGCGGGCGGATGCGCAAGTTGGTCGTTCCCTCCTTTCAAAGCAATACGATATTGGGCATATGCCCGGCGGGCACACGCGCTAGGGAAGCATCGCCATAGGCTGCTCTCGGAATGAGCGGCGCGGGCAATGAGCAGAAGAGCAAGAATTATTGCGAGGCAACAGGCTGCGGGTGTTAGTAGTTCACCGCCAGATCGAGGTTGGTATAGAGCGCGGCGACGCTGCGCTCGTAGCCGTTGAACTTGAGTGTGCGCCGCCGCGCCATGTCGCCGATGCGGCGCTCGCTGCTTTGCGACCAGCGTGGGTGGGAAACATCGGGGTTGACGTTCCCGTAGAAGCCGTATTCCCGCGCGTTGGCGGTGTTCCAGAATGTGGTGGGCTGCTCGGCGGTGAGCGTGATCTTGACGATCGCCTTGGCGCTCTTGAAGCCGTACTTCCACGGCAGGGCCAGGCGCAGGGGCGCCCCGTTCTGCACCGGCAGCGGCTTGCCATACAGCCCGGTCACGCCCAGGGCCAGGTCACTCATAGCTTCGTCTAGCCGCAGCGCCTCCACATACGGCCACTGGAACGAGAAGATGTCGTTCTGGCCGGGCATGGCCTCGGGCCGCATCACCGACTCGAAGCGCACATACTTCGCAGCGGCAGTCGGCTCAACCGCCCGCAGCAGCTTCGCGAGCGGAAAGCCCGTCCACGGGACGACCATCGACCAGCCTTCCACACATCGCAGGCGGTAGACGCGCTCCTCCTGGTCGAACGAGGTGCGCAGATCATCCATGTCGAACGTCTGCGGCTTGCCCACAAGCCCGTCTACCGTCACAGTCCAGGGCTCGGTCTTGAACGCGCCAACAAGCGTGTGGACGTCGTCTTTGCTTGTGCTGAACTCGTAGTAGTTGTTGTAGGTTGTGATCTGCTCAACGCTATTGGCGGCATCGCCTAGCTCGTCGAGCGTGCCAACGCCGTAGGGCAGCGAGGAAACGGGCGCCGTTGCCGATGCAGCGGTGTTCGACTGAGGCTGCGTTGCTGCCTGAGCGCCACAGGCGGCTAGCGCGCCTGCTCCCAACGATATGCCCGCGAGCTTGAGGAATGTGCGGCGCGAGCGATACACATGCTCTGGCGTGATTTCGGAAGAAGCGATCTGCGGCCACAGGCGACGATGATGCTGCATAGATACAGGCCCTTTTTGGTACCACCGAAGGGGTCGATTGCAAAGGTGACACTTAACACTACGGCGCTGGCCCTGGTTTAGCTCTAATAAAAGGCGGCACTCACAAGACTCTCATATTTTTTACGCAGCGAGATAGGGCATGGGTTGACGCAGCGCCAGCGGCGCCGTACACTGGCTGCATCAATCTTAGAGCCCAACGGAGGTGCTGCCATGGCCAAAATGCACGTCTCGATCAATGTGCGGGATCTCGCGCGCTCGCTCACTTTCTACCAGGCGTTCTTTGGCATCACTCCCCACAAAATTCGGCCGGGCTATGCGAACTTCGACCTTGCCGAGCCGCCGCTCAAGTTCGCGCTGAACGAACGCAACGTTGCGCCAGAAAGCGGCAGCCTGAACCATCTGGGATTTCAGGTCGCCACGCTCGCGGAGGTAGAGGCAGCCAAAGCGCGGCTGCAACAGGCGGGCCTCGCCACGTTCGACGAGACCGATACGGTCTGCTGCTATGCCAAGCAGGATAAGATCTGGGCGCACGACCCCGACGGCAACGCCTGGGAAGTGTATGTGCTAACCGATGATCTGCTTGATGGTAGCGCGGACGCCCTCGCCAATCAGCCAATGGCGATGCAGCCGCCGTCGCTGCGAGGCACAACGATAATTTCGTTGCAGCCGGTCGCTGCCGCTGGGGTCGCGCCCCGCGTATGCTGCGACGATGCATGAGGGACCCTAACAGTATCAGTGAGAGTACGGAATGTACCACCCAACCACGCGGCTGCTGACGATTCTGGAACTGCTGCAAGCCCACCCATCGCTAAGCGGAGAAGCGCTATCGCGTCGGCTGGAAGTCGAGCCGCGTAGCATTCGTCGTTACATCACTATGTTGCAGGATATGGGGATGCCCATCGAGGCGGTGCGCGGGCCGGGCGGCGGATACCAATTGCGCCCCGGCTTCAAACTGCCGCCGCTGATGTTCTCGGAAGAGGAGGCGACGGCACTTGTGCTGGGCTTGCTGGGAACCCCGTGGCTTGAGATCGGTCAGTCCTCGGTCGCTGTCGAGGGAGCGCTGGCAAAGGTTTTACGGGTGCTGCCGCTGCGGGCGCGCGCGCGACTGAACGCAATGACCGCCAATCTGGTTTTATCGCCGAACGAGCACGAGGGGCGCCCTGCCGCCGCGCTGCTCCTCGATCTTAGCGAAGCGATTCAACAACGACAGTGCATTGCCATAGAGTATCGTTCGCATCACGATCAGGTCACGCACCGCACTGTTGAGCCGTATGGCCTGGCAGGCTGGTGGAGTTATTGGTATTTGGTGGGCTATTGCCGCTTGCGCCAAGGCTATCGGCTGTTTCGCCTAGATCGACTGCAAGGGATGCAGGTGCTGGAGCAACACTTCACGCGTGCGGGGGATTTTGATGTGGAGGCATATCTGCGCGAGCAGCTGGGCTGGGAAGGAGCACACGCGCAGATCACTGTTGAGTTTCAGGCCACACTGCACGCGGTTCAGCAGAAAATCCCCACAGGCTATGGCACGCTTGCAGAAACGCCTACCGGCGTGCTGTTCGAGACGCAGTACGGTGACATTGCCGACGTGGCGCGCTTTCTAGTTTCTCGTAATCTGCCGTTTGTGGTACACGGGCCGCCGGAACTGCGTGCGGAGTTGCTACAGATGGCCGAGCGGATTACCCACAGTGCGATGGCAACACAACGACAGGTAGAATGATGTAGGGACGGCCTTTGAACGTGCTTTTACAACATTTGCGTCTACATAGTTAATCGCTGCTGGCCTTAAACTTGCATATCTATCTTGAGGATAATTATAGGTAAGGATACACCAATCATGAGTACTTCTGTAGTCCCGCTGCTTACACTCAATAACGGTGTAGTAATACCCCAAGTAGGTCTGGGTGTCTTTCAGACTAAAGAAGGCGCCGAGGTGGAAGAAGCGGTGCGTGTCGCGCTTGATGATGGATATCGACTGATCGACACGGCTGCCGCGTACGGCAATGAGGTGGGCGTCGGCAAGGCAATTAAAGCTAGCGGCCTGCCTCGTGAGGAAGTCTTTATCACCACCAAGCTGTGGAATGCTAACCACGCCTACGACGATGCGCTGCGCGCCTTCGAAGAGAGCCTGAAGAAGCTCGATTGCGGCTACATCGATCTGTATCTCATCCACTGGCCACTGCCAATGGAAGGCAAGTTCCCGCAGGCGTGGCAGGCGCTTGAGAAGCTCTACGATGACAAGCGCGTGCGCGCGATCGGGGTTTCCAATTTCAAGCCGCACCACTTGGAGGAACTGCGAAAGAGCGCGAAGACCGTGCCGACGGTGAACCAGATTGAACTGCATCCCATGTTCCAGCAGAAAGAAACACGGGTATACTGCGAGGAGCACGGTATCGTGGTCGAGTCGTATAGCCCGTTAATGCGTGCGGGTGAGGCTCTGGAGCACCCCGTGATCGCGAAACTCGCACAGCAATACCGCAAAACTTCCGCCCAAGTCATCTTGCGCTGGCACGTCCAGAGCGGCTTCATTGTTATTCCCAAGTCAGTCAAGGCGGAG
>JACMIM010000379.1 GCA_014381165.1 Roseiflexaceae bacterium | reverse complement strand
GCCATTCGCAGCCTAATGGACGTGGCACCGACCACGGCGACACGCCTGCGGCGGCATGGCGAGCAGGTGCGCGACGAACGTGTGCCGGTCGGCGAGCTGCGCGTGGGCGACCTGATCATCAGCAAGCCCGGCGAGCGCATCCCGATGGACGGCATCGTTCAGGCCGGGGTTTCGGCGGTGAACCAAGCCCCGATCAGTGGTGAGAGCCGCCTGATCGAGAAGCAACCGGGCGCAGACGTGTTTGCCGGCAGTGTCAATGGCGAAGGCAGCCTGGAGGTGAAAGTGACGCGCCTGGCGGCAGACACCACGATCAGTCGCATGATTGCCTTGGTCGAGCAGGCCCAGGAGCGGCGCGCGCCGGTGCAGCGGTTTGTCGATCAGTTCGCGCGCTGGTACACACCGGCAGTCGTGGTGATGGCGGCACTGGTGGCGGTCGTGCCGCCGCTGCTGTTCGGCCAGCCATTCTGGAATCCCACGCCCGATGCCCCCGGATGGCTGTACCGCGCCCTGACGCTGCTGGTGGTGGCCTGCCCGTGCGCGCTAGTAATTAGCACGCCGGTGACGGTGATCAGCGCGCTCAGCGTGGCAGCGCGCAACGGTGTGCTGATCAAGGGTGGCGCATACCTGGAGGCACTCAGCCGGGTGCGGGCAATTGCCTTTGATAAAACCGGCACGTTGACAAATGGAACGCCCGCAGTGGTCGCGGTGCGGTCGGCGGCCTGTGCGGCACCGGCTGCTGTGGCCCCTTGCGCGGCATGCGACGACGTATTAGCGCTGGCGGGCGCAGTCGAGCGGCGCAACGATCACCCGCTGGCCCACGCGATTGTAACGGCCTCGGCTCAGCGCGGGCTAGATGTGCGCTATCCAGCAGCGGAAGGAGTGACGGCGCTAATTGGCCGGGGCGTTCGGGGGACAGTCAACGGCCAGGCGGTAACGATCGCCAGCCATGCCTTTTTCGATACGCATGTGCCACACGATTTGGCGCACTGCGACCAGGCTATGCATGATGCAACCCAGGGATTCACCCCGGTGCTAGTCAGCGCGAATGGCGCGTATGTCGGCACGATCGCGATCGCCGACACCGCCCGCGCGACCAGCCGCGAGGCCGTGCGCGAACTCAGGGCGCTTGGCCTGCGCGCGGTGGTCATGCTTTCCGGCGATCAGCGCCAGATTGCCGAGCGGGTGGGCGCGGAGGTAGGCATCAGCGACATTCGCGCCGCGCTGCTGCCGGAACAAAAGGTCGCCGCTGTCGAGTCGCTCACACGCGAGTACGGCGCGGTAGCGATGGTTGGCGACGGCATCAACGACACGCCAGCGCTGGCGGCGGCGAGCGTGGGCATCGCAATCGGCGGCGCACACGGCGGCACCAACCAGGCCATGGAGACGGCAGATGTCACGCTGCTGACGGACGACCTGCGGCGGCTGCCGATGGTGCTGCGCCTGAGCCGTGCCGCAATGCGGACGGTACAGGCCAATCTGGCCTTTAGCATTGGCATCAAGTTGGTGTTTCTCGCGCTGGTGCTGCTTGGGATGGGAAGCATGTGGATGGCGGTGCTGGCCGATGTCGGGGCGGCGCTGCTGGTCACACTGAACGGCCTGCGGCTCCTACGGTGGCGGGTGTAGAGGTTGAGCAAACTGGAGAAACACGGTGACGTACCAATACTTGGCGCGCCGGGCGGCTGAAGCCGCTGGCTAGCATTACAAAGCCCGCCTGCGCGGGCTACCTGATCGTCTGATTAGGGCATCACGCTCGCCGCAGCCAAACTTCTCGCCAGCACCTCGACCCCGCGGGCAATTGCTTCGGGGGCAGCGTACTCGTCCGGGCGGTGGCTGACGCCGCCCCGGCAGGGGATGAAAATCATGCTGGTTGGGCAGACACGGGCCATGAACAGGCTGTCGTGGTAGGCCCGGCTGACCATCACCTGATGGCCGATGCCGTGCTCCTGGCAGGCCTGGGCGACCAGCTCGATCAGTGCCGGGTCGCCCATGGCCGGCGGGTCGGCATTCAGCAGCGTGCGCTCGGCGTGAATACCACGCCGGGCGCATATTTCGTCGGCGGCGCGTTCGATCGCGGCGAGAGCTTGGTCGCGTGGGGCGCTGGCGATGTCGCGCACGTCGATTTCCAGCAGGGCGCGGGCGGGAATGCTGTTGATGGCACCTGGCTCGATCCGCAGCACGCCGGTTGTCGCGACCGTATCGGGGCTGCCCGTGGCTAGCGCCGCAGCCTCGACCGCCAGCGCGATCTCGGCAGCGGCCAGCAGGGCATCGTGGCGTGCGGGCATTAGCACGGCCCCAGCATGGCCGCCCTGACCATGGAGCGCAATGCGTAGGCTGGCCGGCGCGGCGATCGCCCGCACAATGCCAATTGGCAGGCCGGCCTGCTCCAGCAGCGGCCCTTGCTCGATATGCAGCTCAAGAAAGGCGCTGTAGCAGCCTGGCGCGAGCGCTACTTGGCCCAGATCGCCCACGAATCCGGCGGCAGCACGCAGTTCATCCAACGTCGCCCCCGCGCGATCGCGTAATTGGCGCAATGCCGCAGGATCGAGCGTGCCGGCCAGCACGCGGCTACCCAAGCAGCCGATTCCAAAGCGAGTCGGCTCCTCGGCGGTGAACAGAATCAGCTCAAGCGAGCGTTGTGGCTGGAAGCCAGCTTGCTGCAAGGCGCGGATGGCCTCCAGCGCGCCCAGCACGCCCACCGTGCCATCATAGCGGCCTGAATCGGGAATGGCATCGATGTGTGAGCCGCTGGCCACGGCGGGCAGGTCGGGCGCGCTGCCCACCCAGCGGGCGAACAGGTTGCCAAGCGCGTCCTCGCGCACGCGAAGCCCGGCCTGGTCGCACAGCCGCCGCATGAAGGCACGAGCCTGCTGGTCGGCCTCGCTCCACAGCACCCGCGTCACCCCCGGCCCCTGCGACGAAGAGAAGGCGGCGAGCTGACCGAGTTCGGCTTGAAGCCGATTGGTATCGATGGTTACATTCATGTGTTACCTATTGCGTGCTGCGGCGAAGCATCTGCGGCTGCCGACCGATCTGTGCCGATCTCCCACGCTCGTGGCTACAGAACCGCGTGCCGTGCCCTTCCGTGGGGCGAAGCATCTGCTGCCGCCGACCGCTCTGCGCCGATCTCCCACGCTCGTGGCTGCACACCCGCGTGCCGATCTAGCTGGGCAGATGCTTCGCCCTTACACGTCAGCGATTTACATCTTTATAATACACGTAGCGCGCCGCCGTCTTGCCGGTGGCCACGAACCACTGCGGGCAAAACGGTGCCATCCAGATCACATCGCCGGCTTGCACCGGGTGCCAGTCTGCGCCAAGGCGGTAGATGCCCTGGCCCTGGAGCATCAGCAGGCCGTGCTCCATCACATGCGTCTCGACGATTGGCAGGGTCGCGCCGGGTTGAAAGGTGAAGATATTCACAGCCATGTCGAAGGCTAGTACATCTGGCAGCAGCAGCTTCAGCAGCGCCGCATCGTCGCCCAGAAATGGCGTGCCGGCGACATCGTGATCGCTGCCAACCAGCAACTCTGGCACAGCCTGACCCGCCAGCGGCACGAACGGCTTCTGAAACAGTAGTAGCTGCGCGCCCGCGCCGCTGATCTCAAACGGCTGGTCAGGCGGCAGATAGGCATAGCCGCCTGCGGCTAGACGATGCAGCTCCTCGCCCACGATAAGATCGGCCTGGCCCTCCAGCACCAGCACAAACGCCTGCTGCGCGCCAGTGCCGCTGCCGCGCCCATGCGCGCCCAGTGTGACCAGCAGCTGCGTGAATTGCGCGCCCATGCGTGGGCTGATCGCCACCACCACTTGCGCATCGCTCCAGCTAGCGTGCGCGCTGCTCACAAAGCCCTGTGGTGTCAACAGTGCGTAGTTGTGCGCCACCACGCTGCGAGTCGAGCCAAAAATTGATAACATTGCCAATCCTTTTTTGCAATCATCGTGGCGGGGCGGCGGCCATCCGCCAGCCCACCGGCCCCGGCGCTGAAGCGCCGGGCTATTTGGTTCTGCGGCCCCGGTGCTGAAGCACCGGGCTATTTTGGATATCGCGCCCGTCGCAGGAACTGGCCGCCACCAGCCCGGCCCACGAACTCGCGCCCTTCGACGATCACCTGGCCGCGTAGTAGCACGGTCTCGGGCAGGCCGCGCACGCGCAGCCCCTCGTAGAGCGTGTAATCGACCTGATGGTGCAGCGCCGCCTGCGTGATGGTCAGCTCGGCGGCGGGGTTCCACAGCACAATATCGGCATCGCCGCCGATTGCAATTGTACCCTTGCGTGGGTACAGGCCAAACAGCTTGGCCGGTGCGGTCGCCACCAGGTCGACAAAGCGGTTGAGCGTAATCTTGCCGCTCTGCACGCCCTGGTACACGCCGATCAGCCGCTCCTCGATACCCGGAGCGCCATTGGGGATTTTGCTGAAATCGCCGCGCCCAAGTTCCTTTTGGCCGTGAAAATTGAACACACTATGGTCGGATGAGACCAACTGGAGCGCGCCATCGGCCAGCGCGTTCCAGAGCACAGCCTGCTGGTGCGGCTGGCGCGGCGGCGGCGTAAACACATACTTTGCGCCCGCAAAATCAGGCCGGTCGAGGTCGGCCTCGCTGGTGTACAGGTAGTGCGTGCATGTCTCGGCGCGCACATGGACGCCGCGCGCACGCCCACGCAGCACCTCCTCCAGCGCCTCGCCGCAGCTGACATGCACCACGAACAGTGGCGCGCCCACCAGTTCGGCCAGCGCGATCGCGCGGGCGGTTGCTTCGGCCTCGACGCGGGGCGGGCGACTGACGGCGTGGTAGCGCGGCGCAGTCTTGCCCTCGGCCAGCAGGCGGCGCTGGGCGTGAAAGGCCGCGTCGCCGTTTTCGGCATGCACCAGCACCAGCCCGCCGTGGTCGCGGGCCTGCTCCAGCACGCGCAGCATGGTCAAATCGTCGACCATCGGGCCGTGCTTGTAGGCCATGAACAGCTTGAAAGAAGGGATGCCCTCGCCCGGCAGTCGCGCAAGCTCGGCTTCGACCTGATCGGTCAGATCGACCACGACGATATGGAAGCCGTAGTCGATCACGGCGCGGCCCGCAGCGCGGCGGTGCCAATCGGCCAGCGCCTCAGCTAAACTTTCGCCGTGGCGCTGAAAGCACATATCGATGATCGTGGTTGTGCCGCCGCAGGCCGCCGCGACCGTGCCGGAGCGAAAATCATCGGCAGTGACGACCTGCTGGCTGGGCGAATCCAGGTGAGTGTGGGGATCAACGCCGCCCGGCAGCACATAGCGCCCGCTCGCATCGATGACGTGCGCGCCCTCGGCGTGCAGGCTCTGCCCAAGCTGCACCACCACACCGCCAGCAATGCCCACATCGGCGGCAAAGGTGTCGCTGGCGGTCACCACCAGCCCGTTCTTGATAATTGTGTCCATGTTGCTCTCGCTCTCGCTGTGCTGGCGGCGATTGTAACATGGCTGGGGCGTGGGTCGGTGGCCGTGGTAGCCCGGCGGCTGAAGCCGCGGGCTAACAATACAAAGCCCGCCTACGCGGGCTACAACGATGTTTAGCCCGCGTAGGCGGGCTTCGTCAACTCAGCCAGCGGCTTCAGCCGCGCGGCGGCTGCCGACTTTGCGTGTTCGCGCCTGTTTGTGGTATGGTTAGCTCTAGCATTTCTCTGTGATCAAGAAGATCGCCGATGCCACGAATCGTGATCGACCCCGCGCTCGTCGAGCGCTACGTATTTGAACTGGCTGAACACGGCGCGTATGCTGCAACCGGCGTCTGGCGGCCAGCTTACAGTCCGGCCTGGCAAGCGGCCCAGCGCCAGCTTGCGGCCTGGTTCGCCCAAGCTGGCCTGTCCGTTCGTTACGATGCCGCTGGCAATGTGTGGGGGCGGCTGGCGGGCCAGCGTGGCGGGCCAGCGATCGTAACTGGATCGCACATCGACACACAGCAGCCGGGCGGGCGCTACGACGGTGCGCTTGGTGTGGTGGCCGGTCTGGTGGCGCTTCAGGCAATCTTCGCGCAGCACGGCCCGCCGCGCCGGCCAATCGAGGTTGTATCGCTGTGCGAGGAGGAGGGCTGCCGCTTTCCTGGCACGAACTTCTGGGCCTCGCGGGCCATCCTTGGCCTGATCGACCCGGCTGAGTACGAAACGCTTTGCGACGAAGATGGCATCAGCATCGGCGCGGCCATGCGCGGGGCTGGCCTGAACCCGGAGCAACTCGGCACGGCCCGGCGTGATGACCTTGCCGCGTTCCTGGAACTGCATATCGAGCAGGGGCCGGTGCTGGAGCACGCTGGCCTGCCGGTCGGCATTGTCACGGGCGTGACCGGGCTACGCCAGTACGTGGTCGAAGTACGAGGCAGTGCTAACCACGCCGGTGCCTTTCCAATGGACCTGCGGCGCGACGCCATGGCTGGCGCGGCGGCGATGATTGGCGAGGTGATCGCTGCCGCCGCCGCGCTAGGCCGGCCGGCCGTAACCACCGTCGGGCGCATCCTGGCCAAGCCGAACTACCCGGCGATTATCCCAGAGCGCGTGACGTTCACGGTCGATGTGCGCCACCCTGAGGCGCAGGCGCTGGCGGCGCTGTTCGCCCGCCACGAGGCCAGCTTTGCGCGTATTGCCGCCGAGTGCGGCCTGGAAGTGGACTGGCAGATCACGCTCGATCAGCCGCCTAGCCCAGCCGATCCCGCACTAGTAGAGTTGCTTGAACAGGCGGCCAGCGCGCGCGGCACACCCTTCGCGCGCCTGCATAGCGGAGCCGGCCACGATTCGCTCATGCTGGCCCGCATCGCGCCCATGGCCATGATCTTCGTGCAGAGCAAGGACGGCCGCAGCCATACGCCCGCCGAATTCACAGCAATTGATCACGCCGTGGCGGGCATCGAAATCCTGGCCGACGCCCTGTACGCACTGGCATGGAGCGACCAGATGACCAGATGACAAGATGACAAGATAACAAGATGACAAGATATCTGTACGGGCGAAGCATGTGCCCACCGAGATCGCCACCGCACTACCACCACCCATCCATAATCGATTGACCAGCCCCAGATCGCTCGCTGGCCGCACTTCGCCCTGGCACCGCATGAACTCTCGTTCGCTGGCCGCACTTCGCCCTGGCACCGCATGAGCGCTCGCTCGCTGGCCGCACATGCTTCGCCGCACCAACTATGAACCATATCACCATCGACACCATCAACACGTTCGATCAGGCTGGCTTTGTGGCTGCATTGGGCCACCTGTTCGAGGGTTCGCCCTGGATCGCCGAGCAAGCCTGGCCGCAGCGCCCGTTTGCGGACGCCGCGCAGCTGCATGCCGCCTTGTGCGCCACCGTCGCGCAGGCCCCAGCGGCTCGCAAGATCGCGCTCATTCAGGCCCACCCCGATCTGGCGGGTAAAGCTGCCATGGCCGGCGCGCTTTCGCCCGAATCGACCAGCGAGCAAGCCTCGGCACGGCTCGACCGGCTTTCGCCCGATGAGTACGCGGCATTCACTCGCCTGAACAGCTCCTACCGCGCGCAGTTCGGCTTTCCGTTCGTGATCTGCGTGCGCGAGCACACCAGCGCCAGCATTCTGGCCAACTTCGCCCAGCGCCTTCAGCACGGGCGCGAGCAGGAGATCGACACCGCCCTGGACGAGATCGCCAAAATCGCCCGCCTGCGCCTGCATGATGTCGTTTCTGCGAGTGAACAGCCACGAAGACACGAAGGCGCGAAGGCCGGAGACAAATAGCAAATACTCGGCCCTAAAAACCTTCGTGCCTTCGTGCCTTCGTGGTTAATGTCCGGTCTGGATAAAGGGAACAAGATGACCTATCAGTACGAAATTAGCTATGGCAAGATGGCCGTGCCGGTCTACCGAGCCTACGCCACGCCGCTGGCTGGCCTTGCGCCGCTGCCCGAATCGAACTTCACCGGGCGGCCCAATACGCTGCTCGCGCTGGAGGTCGATGTCGAGGTGTTCGGCGACAACTTCTTGCCCTCCTACACCGAGGGCGATAATTCCAATGTGGTCGCCACCGACAGCATGAAGAACTTCATCCTGCGCCAGTCGCTGGCTTACACCGGCGCGACTCTGGAGGGCCTGCTGCACGAGCTTGGCGCGCAGTTCCTCGAAGCCTATCCGCAGATGCAGGCCCTGCGCATATCCGGGCGCGAGCTGCCATTCACGCCCGCCACCGTGGCCACCGCCGGCGCGTTCGGCCCCAGCGACACGCTGTTCAGCCGCTCGCGCGACGATTACAGCAGCGCGTG